>QHTB01000171.1:0-7331 GCA_003220615.1 Candidatus Rokuibacteriota bacterium | reverse complement strand
CCCCGGTCGCACGCCTGCGCCCCGGCCGCTCGGAGCCACGCACTGCGCGCGGTCGGGGCTAGTTTTGGACGGTGACCGGAATGGTCGCGACGCCGGTGGCGCCGGCGCTATCGCGGACGGTGACGGTGAGCGTCTGCGGGCCATTCGGGGTGTCGGTGGTCACCCACGGCAGCGTGACGTGCGTGGCCGACTGGCTCTCGGACCAGACGGTCGCGCCGGCGGCGCTGAGCGTGAACGTGAAGGGCGGCGTCGAGGCCGACGTGATCCAGATGCTGACCCACGTCGTCCCACTCACGGTCTGTCCCGCGCTGGGACTCGTCACGGCGAGCGAGACCGTGCCGCCCGCTCCACCCCCGTTGTTCACGGTGACGGTGCGGGTAGCGGTCGCCGTGTGCGCGCCAGCGTCGGTCACGGTGAGGCCGAGCGTGTAGGCGCCGTTCGCCGTGGGCGACCAGGTGAACGACGTCGACGTCGCGGCGGTCGTCTGGCTGAAGATCTGGGCGCCGTTGGCCGTGAGCGCATAGGTGTAGCTCGGGGCTCCGCCGGACGCGGTCATCGTGATCGTCACGGGGCTCGTCACGGTGGCGCCGGACGCGGGCGCGGTGAAGGCGGCCGTGAGCGGCGGCGGAGGTGAGCCACCGCCGTTCTGCACGATGACGTTCACGGAGGCCGTGCCGGTGGCGCCGGCGGCGTCACGCACCGTCACGGTCAGGGTCTGCGGGCCATCGGGGGTGTTCGAGGTCACCCACGGCAGCGTGACGTGCGTGGCCGACTGGCTCTCGGACCACACGGTGGCGCCGGCGGCGCTGAGGGTGAACGCATAGGGCGCTGTGCCCGGTGAGTTGATCCAGATGTTGGCCCAGGTTGTTCCGCTGACCATCTGACCGGAGGTCGGGCTCGTCAGAGCGATCGTCAACGTGCCGCCGCCACCGCCGGCATTGTTCACGGTGACGGTGCGCGTGGCCGTCGCCGACGCCCCGGCGCCATCGTTCACGGTGAGGGTCAGCGTGTGCGGGCCGTTGGGAGAGCCCGTCGTCGTGGTCCATGAAAGCGCAGCCGCCATGCCCGGTCCGCTCTGATTGAGGACGATGGCCCCGTCGATCTTGAGCACGAACGTATAGTTCGGCGTACCGCCACTGGCGCTCATGCCGACGTTGACCGCGCCCGACACGGTCGCGCCACTGGCCGGCGACGTGAACGCGGCTGTCAGGCCGGGTGGCGGCTGGTTGCCGTTACGAACGTTGACGGTGACGCTCGCGGACCCCGACTTGATCGAGTTCCTCACGGTCACGAGGAGCGTCTGCGTGCCATCAGGCGTGCGCGTCGTGTCCCACGGCAGGCTGATGTTGGTATTGGCGGAAGACTCCGTCCAGACGATCGTCGGCCCCACCGAGAGCTGATAGCTGAACGGGCCGGCGGCGCCGGAGACCCAGATGGTGACCCACACGGTCCCGCTCACCGTCTGCCCCGGGCTCGGCGACGTCAGGGCGACGTTGATCGCGCCCGCCTGGTTGTTCTGGACACCGACGGTGCGGTTCGCCGTCGAGCTCCGGCCGATGGAGTCGGTGACGGTCAGCGTCAGCGTGTGGTTGCCGTCGGCGACTTCCTGCGTGTTCCACACCGTCGATGCCGTCGTGCTCGACGTCGTCTGCGTGAACTTCTGAACGCCGTCGACGCTGAAGCGATAGGTGAAGGGCGCGGTCCCGTTCCCGCTCACGGCCATGCCGACCGTCTGATTGCCGAAGACGACCGCGCCATCGGGTGGGCTGCTGAACGATGCGGTGAAGCCCGGCGACTGCACGGTGATCGTGCGGGTCGGCGGGCTCGGATCCTTGGCGCCCAGGTTGTCGGTGACCGTCAGCGAGACGACGTAGGTGCCGGGCGTCGAGAAGGTGACTGCGCCCGGTGTTGCGCTCGTGCTGGTGTTCGGCGTGCCGCCCGGGAACACCCACGAGTACTGCGTCACCGTCCCGTCGGGATCTGTCCCGGTGCCGGCGAAGGTCACGGACTGCCCGGCGCTGATCGTCACGTCGGCGGCCGGGTTCGTGATCGTGCCGTTCGGCGGCTGGTTGTTGGGCGTCGGCGACATCTGGACCCACGCCGCGACCGACGGGACGCCCTTGCGGTTGACCAGGAACAGCATGTAGTCACCGGGGGGTGCCACGTTACTGTTGAGCGGCGATGTGACGTTCAGCACGCCGGAGCCCGTGGTGAACGTGAGGTTCAAGAGACGCTGATCGAAGTCGAACGAGTGCGTGGCCGAGCCGGGACGGATCAGCACTGCCGAGGCGATGTCGGCCGCGTCGGGTGTCTGGACCGTGAACGCCGCGTTGTAGCCCACGCGTGCGGGCGCCGTGGTGATCCTCGGGCGCGTGGCCGGGACGACGTTGCCGGACGCGTTCGTCGTGAAGAGGTACGCCGGCGTGTAGATCTCCATCCGCGGCTCCCACGCTCCCTGGAACGGATTGGAGCCGGCGACCCACACGGTCGCGTCGGGCAGGAGAAGGGCGACGGAGTGGTAGAGCCGGGCGATCGTCGACTGGCCGGCCGATGACCACGTGCGTGTCGCGGGATCGAAGAGGTCGGCGCCAAGGCTGGCGGTGGTCGAGTCTTCGTCACGCGCCGAGCCGCCGAGCGCCAGGATCTTGCCCGTGGGCAGGATCACGGCGTTCATCTCGATGCGCGGCGCCGACATCGGCGGCAGCGCCTGCCAGGTCAGTGTCGGCGCGCCGAGGTCGATCATCTCGGCGGTGGCCGTCGCCGGGTTGTTCCCGCCCATCACCATGATGCGAGCGCGATAGCCGTCGGTCGGCGACAGCGGCAGCAGCACCGACGAGCCGTAGTGTCGGTCCTGACCGTACGTCGTCGTGGCGACGTTCTGCGTCCACGTCCTGGTGGCAGGATCGAAGATGGCCGAGCTCGGCGTCGAGCCCGAGAAGAAGATCTTCCCGTTGGGCAGCAGGTGCAGCCACGGATAGAGCGGCGGCACGAACGGCGCGGTTGCCGGCGCGCCCCAGCCGGACGCGGCATCGTAGATCTCGACGTCGTTGTTGAAGTTGCCGAGGTCGGTGATCCCCGCGAACACCATCGTGCGACCGTCCGCCAGCGTGGTGTTCGAGGGATACCAGCGTCCCCTGGCCATGTCCTGCACGCGGACGAATCGCTCCGTGGCCGGGTCGAAGATCGTCGTGTTCTTGCTGCCGCGGAACGGGTTGTACTGGATCGTACCGCCCACGATCAGGATGCGGCCGTCGGACAGGTGGGACATCGCGTTGCAGAACGCGTCCCAGTCGAGAGTCTGGAGGTTGAACGTCCCCGTCCGAGGGTCGTAGACGGCGCCGCGGTTGACCGTGTGCGTCGGATCGTTTTCGGTGCCGGAGGCGATCAGGATCTTGCCCGTCGGCAGCAGCGCGACGTGGATCGGGTTGATCGGTGACTGGTTGGACAGGATCGACCACTGACCGACCACGTTGGCCTGAGCGGCGGCGATCGTCGGGACGAGCAGGGCCAGGACCAAGACGAAGCTGGTTGCGAGCGCAGGGTGGCGTCGTGAGTTCGGCATCGTCAGCAGTCGAAGTCCATGAAACGTGCCAGAGCCAACGCTGCGAAAACCCTGGGATTCGACGGCACGGTCTGCAACGTTTGGGACTCAGCCTCGTACTGCGCTTCATCCGACTGCAGCACGATGGCGATTTCCGGAGGTTTTCCACCCTGTCTGCAGCGGAATCGCTATCTGCGGTAGCGGCCTACCCGATGCCGTCGCAATCCCCGCCATTGACGCGGGTTTTCGCTCGCCGACGGATGCGGTACGGCTCTTGCGCTCTCCGACACGCGGAGGCCAACGCACATGGTCTATGGTCGCGAGAAAGCGTGGGGAGAGTCGGATCGGAAGCGGCGGCTCGGCTATCAGCTCTTCGGTGAGCTACACGTCCCTGGTCGCCTGCGGAGCTGGCACGTCATGAAGGAGCTGCGTCGCCGCGGCCTGTGGAACGAGACGCCGCGCGCGCTTCTGGACGCCGGCGGCGGTGAAGGCGCGTTCGCCTATCACGTGGCCCGGCGCTTCCCGAGCTGGCAGGTCGCCGTCGCCGACAACGAGCCGAAGACCATCGAGCGGGCGCGCCGCATCAAGCGCGGCCTGCGGCTCGACAACCTCGAGGTGCGGGAGGTCGACCTCCTCTATCCCGGCGACGAAGCGGCCTGGGACATCGTCGTGTGCGCTGACGTGCTCGAGCACATCGAGAGTCACGATGTGGTGGTCAAGCATCTCGCTCACGCCCTCCGTCCGGGAGGCATCCTGATCGTGACGTCGCCCAGCGTGCCGCAGCCCCGACACCTCCCCATGGTCGCGTGGCGCGAGCGCCGCATCGGCTTCCATCCCTCTGACTACGGCCACGTTCGCGACGGCTATTCCGCGCAGGACTTGCGCTTGCTGCTCGAAAACGCCGGCCTCGACGTCGACGCGATCAAGTTCACGTTCGGACGACCGGGCACGCTGATGTTCGACCTCTTCTTCGCCACCGGTGACAATCGCCCGAACCCCCTCGTGTACGCCGCGATGCTGCCGATGTATCTGGGGCTGGCCAAGCTCGACGTGAGCCAGGAGCACGCTCACGGCGCGGCGATCCTCGGGATCGGACGCAAGCCGTGATGTCGCGCAGCGCCGCTGGCCTCCGCGCGGTGGCCGCACTCGCCCTCGTCACGATCCTGGCCGCCGGAGCCGCCGAGCCACCGGCGCGCGTCGGCGGCCTCACGGCGTTGCCGCCGGCGAACGTCGGCGGACGGAACGTGATCACAAATGGCGGCTTCGACGAGGGCAGCGGCACACCGAGCGGCTGGAGCCTGGGCCCGGCGGGGGCGTGGGCGCTCGATCCCGCAGGTCACACCGGCCCGAGCTTGCGTCTCGCTGACGCCGACCGTCACGGTCAGGTGGTAGCGAACGCCGAGCAAACGGTCACGCTCGAGCCGGGTCTCTACAATATCGAGGGCTGGGTGAAGAGCGCCGATCTCGGCGCCGGAGATCAGCGCAGCGGTGTGCGCATCTGTCTCGACGGCCGGCCGCGTCTGAACTGGTGGAAGTGCACCGACGTCGTGCGCGGCACGACCGACTGGAAGGCCATCCGCCAGGCTCAGGTCGCGGTGACCGATCGAGGATCGTATCGCCTGACGGTCGGCGCCTACGGCATTCCCACTGGCCGCGCCTGGTTCGACGACGTCAGCTTGAGCCGCGTCGAGGGGCCGGCGCTCGACGTCTATCTCCTCTATCCCAACTTCCGGGCGATGCTCTTCGACGACCGCCCCCAGACGGTACGCGTCGGCGTCACGCTCAGGTCGGAGGGTGAGCGCCGGGCCGCGACGGTCAGGCTCGCGCTGCTCGACGAGCCGGGTGGTGCCGTGCGCGTGCAGCGCCAGTATCCGGCGACCGGCAGCTTCACCGGCGAGCTCGACGCCGCCGCGCTGCCCGCGGGCGCGTATCGCCTCCGCGCCGAGGCGCTCGATCAGTCAGGGCAGATCGTGTACGCGTATCCCGACTACCGCATCGTGAAGGTCCCCGCCGCGTCGCGAAAGCGCTTCGCCGTGTGGTACGACGAGCGCAACGTCGCCTACCTCGGCGGCAAGCCTGCGTTCGTCATCGGGCTCTACAACACGACCGGCTTCTCGTCGTCGCCCGACGCGTACGCGCACGGTGACGACGGGTGGGGCGATGCGAAGATCGCCGAGGCGCCCGTGAACATGCTGATCAACTACTGGCTGGGCGCCGCGCCGGTCGAGGCGCTCACCGCGTACATGGACGATCTCCACTCGCGCGGCATGTACTACCTGCAGACGGTGAACTTCTACTACCGTGACGATCCGCTGTACGCGAAGCTCACGTATCCGGTCGCGCGGCAGGGCGAGGACGCGCTCAATCGCTGGGTCGCCGACACGCTGAGCCGGCATCGCGGCCTGGCCGGCTTCTACACCGCCGACGAGCGTCCGGCCGAGATGATGCCGCGCACCTTCCGCCAGCGGCAGGCCCTCGCCGAGGCGGCGCCCGGCACGGTGACGTACGCCGTGTTCGGCGACGGCTGGGAGGAGCAGGCGCCGCTCTGGCGCGACGCCGTCGACGTGATGGGCCTCGATCCCTATCCGATCACCAAGCCACGTGGTCAGAATCATCTCGCGATGGTCGGCGAGTGGACGCGGCTTGGTCGCCAGGCCGTCCAGGACGCTCGCCCCGTGTGGATGGTCTTGCAGTTCTTCCCGCTCACCGGCGCCGGCGGCTGGCCCAACGAAGACGAGCTGCGCCAGATGTCGTGGATGGCAATCGTGGACGGCGCCCGCGGGCTCTTCTACTGGTCGTTCGGGACGCGGGGCCTCGCATGGGTCAAGGATCGCGCCGAGCGCGAGCGCCACTGGCAGGATCTGGTGCGCGTCACGCGCGAGATCAAGACTCTCGAGCCCGTCCTTCTTGCCCCCGACGCGTCCATCGTCAGCGCCGAGTCGAGCGGCGGCACCGTGCGCACCCTCGGCAAGCGCATGCCCGACGGCGCCCGCTATCTCTTCGCGTACAACGCGCGCAACGCGCCGGTCGACGTCACGTGGACCCTGACCGAGCCCGCGCGCGAGGTGACTGAGCTCGGCGGCGCCGCTACGCCGACGCGGCCCGACGATTCACGCCTGACGACCCGCCTGGCGCCGTACGAGGTGCGGCGGTACCGCCTGCGCTAGTTCGCCGCTTGAGCCCTGTAGGAAGCCGATCGACTAAGGCTTTACTATGAGGATGCACGTCAGGGGCAGGCCGTCGTACACTCGCGACTGTTCGATCGTTCGTCGAAGTTCTCGTTCGTCCGGAATGTTTGAGTCCGGATCGTAGATGAAGAATAGAATCGTATCGCAGTAATGGTTGTGCCGATAAACTTCGATGTCATCGTGGAGTTCCTTCGAAATGTTCTTGCCATGCTGTTTGTCGCGGACGAATTTTGCCTCGATCACGAGACGAAGGGCCCCCGACATGAAGTCCCGGACCGTGAATCGATTCCCCGTCTTTTCTGTCGGAGTCTCGGGGACAAGATCCGGCACCCATGGCCGGAGGATCAAATAGAGGGCGTCCTGAACCGCGGCTTCAGAATCGAGCTGCAACACGGCGCCCGCGCTCCGACGAGTATTCAAATAACGAACACACTCGTTGAATTCTTGCAGCGCGGCACACACGTCCGCCACACCGATCCCTTTCGCTGAGGATGCTGATGGCTTCGCTGCTGCGAGACTGGCCAACCCACCAATAATTCCAGAGATAAGGATTGAATCAGCCACGATCAGCACCGGCTCGTCCGTAGATGTACTTGGCGATA
>QHTB01000225.1 GCA_003220615.1 Candidatus Rokuibacteriota bacterium | reverse complement strand
TTCACGATCGCGTCGACGCGCTGCTCGGTGATATCGCCGGTGTCGAGAGTGAGGCGTGCCCCTCCGATCTGCAGCGTCATGACGGGGTCAAGAGATAGCACGTCCTGGGGTATCTTTCGATCACGCGAGGAGGCCCGTATGCGCGAGTACCTGAAAAAGGCCGTGCCCCGTCCCCCCGAGGACGACGCCGCCGTCCGCCAGACCGTGAGCGAGATCCTGGGCGCTGTCCGCGAGCGCGGCGACAAGGCC
>QHTB01000226.1 GCA_003220615.1 Candidatus Rokuibacteriota bacterium | reverse complement strand
CATCTCGGGAATCGGCGTGATCGTCGCGTAGACACTGCGGGGGTACCCGAGATCGTCCCCGATCCGACGATACAGCTCGTCGTGATCGGGCGTGCCGCCCACCTTGCCCTCGAAGTAGCCGAGGTCCTCGACCAGCAGATGGCGCGCGCAGTCCTTCCGCACGTCCAGGTCGTCGCAGCGCGCGTGGATGCCGCTGAAGATGCGCGGGAACCAGGCGATGAGCAGGTAGTGCTGCGAGAGATGGACCCAGGCCTGCGCCGTGGGCAGCGCGCCGGAGGCGAAGCGCTTGAAGTACTCCGAGCGGCGGAAGGGGCTTCGCGCCACCAGCTCGGAGGTCACGCCCTCGAACCACTCCTCGTTGGTCATCGACGTTCCTCCGGGAACAGGCGGTCGAGAGCGCGATGGTACACCGCGAGGTCGTCGGCGGTGAAGAGCACGAACCGCACCTCGGCGATCGCATGGCCGCCGCCACGAAGGAACGCCGCCGTCGTGCCGAGAGCGACGCCGGCGGCGCGCTCGATCGGAAAGCG
>QHTB01000227.1:7474-10868 GCA_003220615.1 Candidatus Rokuibacteriota bacterium | reverse complement strand
GCAGCAGACGCCACTGATCGTCCCCGTCGCCTTCACGCGCGTGCTCACGTCGCCCCAGCAGGCGTCGCCCTCCATCTTCCGCATCGCCGAGACGACGGATCAGTCGAACTATCCGATGGGCGCGTGGATGATGAAGAACACGAAGTACCGGCGGGTGGTCGTCATGGCCACGGACTTCGTGGCCGGCCGCCACGCGGTCGAGGCCTTCATCGCCGGCTTCAAGGCAGCCGGCGGCGAGATCGTCAAGGAGATCTATCCGCCGCTCAACACGCCCGACTTCGCGCCGTACCTGGCGCAGGCGGGCGCCAACCCTCGGGCTGCCGCACCCCCGTCACATCGATCTGGCGGCGTTGTCCTTCGTCACGACGTAGATCGGCGTCAGGAGGTTCGGCGGAATCGGCTTCTTCTCGAGCGCGAGAACGGCCACGCGAATGCCCCAGCGCCCCATGGTGACCGGGACCTGGACCATCGCCGCGGAGATCCAGCCCTCGCGCACGAGGCGCTCAGTGTCGTCGTTGTAGTCGACGATCGTGACGATCACGTCTCCGGGCTTCTTGCCCTGGGCGAGCAGCGCCTGCACGGCGCCGATGGTCAGGCGATCGCCACCGGGATCCATCTGGGAGACCTGCTTGGCCACGTTCTTGTGCTCGCCGGCGTCGTAGAGGATGACCTTCGCCCGAGCTTCTCCGCCTCGTCCACGAAGCTGTAGGCCTGGGCGACAAAGTGTGGGATGGCCATGTTCGGCTCGAGCACGCCGACGCGGTAGCCCCTGGTGGCCTGGGTGGCCGCGGGATCAGCTCATCGGCGGCCAGGCTCGCGTCCGCCACGAGCGCTTAGCGCCGCCAGTCCGATCCATATCGTCACGATGCGTCGCATACGAGTCCTGCTTCTGCGGCGCCGTATTCGAATCCAACCGCGTCAGGGTTCGATGGCGAGCCGCGGAGGAAGGATCGGAGATGGGGCAGGCCTCAACCCGCTGGAGTTGAGACCTGACCCGGACAGCAGGCGAGCGGACAGCTAGAACGAGATCCCGGAGGCTCTGGTTAATCTACACTGATGGTCACATTCGGGTCCTTGATCAGTCGAACGGACTCAACCGTCATAGACCCTTGCCCACCGTTCCCATCGCTTCAAAGGAAATGCCGGAGCCGAACAGCCCGAGGCCATGACCGTAAAAGATCGTGGTACAGATCACCGACTGTAGCAGGTAGTTGGTGAGGGCCATTCGTCCGACCGCCGCCAGGGGACGAAGCGGCCACCCGCGCCCGGAGTACTCAGGGGCTCGGTGGTGCCTCACGCCGCAGTCCAGGCTGCGGCTGCCAGGCTGCGGCCAGCGCTTTGCTCTGTGCGCGCTGCTCTGGGCTCATGACTCTTTCGGCGGCCGCGAGCTGGGCGGCATAGAACGGGAGATTGTCTTTCGCTGCCAACCGCAGCCACATCCCGCCTTGCACCGGATCGCGCGGCAATCCCGGCAGGCCTTCCATACAGGTCTGGCCCAGGAGCAACTGCGCGTCCTGGTTGCCCTGCTCGGCGGCCAGCCGCACCCACCGCAGCCCTTCCGGGATGTCCGAGCGGGGCAAGAAATACATGGCACCCAGCAGGAAGGCCCCGTCGGCGTTGCCCTGCACGGCCGCGGCCTTGAACCACTTGAGGGCCGTGTCCGGATCCTTGGGCACACCGCGGCCCGTCAGGTACATCCGGCCCAGGACGACCTGGGCCTCCGCCTGGCCTTGCTCCGCCAGGGCCGTCGCGTCTTGCAGCGCGGTGGCTTGATACGCGTGCTGGGCCGACTCGAGATCGGCCCCAGCGGTCCCCCCTGCGCACAGCAGGATGGTGGCCAGAGAAAGCGCAAACTGTGGCAATGCCCGCATGTTTGACGGCTCCTATTCCCCTGCGAACTGACATCGCGAGCTCCCGCGGCATCATGGAACGTGAGGCCTCACGCCCGGTGCGGCATGAGGCCTCACGTGCGGGGATGCGTGAGGTTAGAACGAATTGGTCCTGTTGAACTGGAACACCTTCTTCTGGTCCACGGTGAAGTTCACCGGGCCCACGCAGGTCAAGGCGCGGCTAATCCCCGTGTTCCCGAGAGACGACGACCAATTGACCGTCACCACGTATTGCCCGGATGTCAGGCCGGTCGCAATCCAGTCGAAGCTATGCGCGGACACCGTGCTCTCATGGAAATCGAAGAAGCAACTGCCGGTCGGGTTGGTGGTCGAGACGGTGGTGCAGGTCGTGGCGAGCACGTCAAACAGGTTGCTGCTGATCTGGACGAACCGCGAGGCATAGGTCACCGGATAGTTCGGAATGACTTTGGCCGGCGCGGGGCTCACGTCGACGCTAAAGTTCACGCCCGCGAGTGCTGAGCTGGTGCCAGTGAAAGGGGTGGTCTTGGTGGTGAGGCTGACATCGGTCAGGAGGCCAATCACGGCCGACGGCCGCATGACGAATACGTTGCCATTGCCGCTGTTGGTCTTGATGCCGACGCTGAATCCTCCTACGCATAAGTCGCTCCCCTGGCCAGTGCACGCGACAGTGCCATCGGGCTGGAGGGCGCAGTTACTTTCGCAGAGTTGTCCGCCGATGATTTGGCCGCCGGACTGCAGAACACAGTGGGTCGAGCCCCCGTTGCTGCCATAGGTGAAATTCCCGCTGCTCTGGGCGAAGGCCGCACTACTCACGCCGAGCGCGGCGACGAGAAGGGCGACGGCGAGAACGACGGCTGACTTCTTCATACGCGGCCCCTCCTTGGGCAAGGCACGCGTTCCACGCGTGCCCGATTGGGAAGATCGACTCGGGAGGGGAGCGACCGCCCTCCTTCGGTAACCCGGCCATCAAGCGCATTGCGCTTGATCCGTGGCTTTGCGGCCCCGCCTCGCGGCGGGTGTGCCTTTATCGAGAGGGTCTTCTCTAGTGCAATTGGAGGGTGCACAGGGAGTGCCACAACTCGGCCATCTGGCGCCCGCGCATCAAGTTCTGGAAATCGTGAGCGTCGAGCGCACGCAATGCAATCGGCAAGCCGAACATATTTAGGCGGCGTGACAACACGGTGCCATGCGCGACGCCGGAGAGTCACGAAGCGCACACAAATTTTTTCGGTACCGACAATGTGCGTCAGTGTTTCAGAGTTGGCGATAACGCCACTGGTCCACGTCGACGGCGCGCGCGATGTTGACGCCGTTCGTGACGATGCCCATGGCGACTACGCCGAACATCGTGTTGCCGACTCAAGGGCCACACGCAGATCTTGGGGCGCGCGACGGGTACGCCCGCGCACCTCGTTGCCGCTGATCGCGTTCTCCTCTCCGCTCAGTCGACGCGGCCGCCGGAGAAGCGGCGTCCCGGCATGCTGAGGTAATAACCGCGTACATGCCCTCGGTGCCGAGCGTCC
>QHTB01000227.1:0-7464 GCA_003220615.1 Candidatus Rokuibacteriota bacterium | reverse complement strand
CTTCACCACGCTATAGGAGCCGGCCCAGTTATACGGGAACAGACGCGCGACCGATGCGATGTTGACGAAGCAGCCCGACTTGCGCGCGATCATGTCGCGCGCGGCGGCCTGGCTCAGGAGGAACGCGCTTGAGCCCGATGTTCATCGTGGTGTCCCAGGCTTCCTCCGTCAGCGGCGGGCGATGTCGTCACGCCTGGCGACATCGCCCGCGACCGCCAGTGACTTCGAGCCGAGCGTGACCGCCCAGCCGCTGTCGCGCTGGCGGTGGCCGGATCGATGTCGTTGACGACGACGTGGGCGCCTTCGCGGGCGTAGGCGAGGGCGATGGCCTGGCCGATACCTCGCCCGGCCCCGGTGACGATCGCGACTTTATCCTTCAGTCGCATGAAAACCTCCTGCGGGATCGAGGCGCGGCGAGAGTAGCAGAAAGCTGCGAGGCTGGCGAGCGAAGTCGCCCTCGCTACAATGCGTCGTCATGAGCGCGCGCATCGTCGTCCTCGATTCCGTCACGCAGTGCCAGGGACGCGTGCAGCTCGGCGACGTCGTGGTCGCCGGATCGTTCGCCGGCGCCCTCTCGCTCGGCCTGGCGCTGCCGTTTGGCATCCGGGCGTTGATCGCGCACGCGGCCGGCGTGGGAAAGGACGAGGCCGGCATCAGCGCGCTCGCCGTCGCCGACGGGCTCGGCCTGCCCGTCGCCGCGGTCGAGACGATGTCGGCACTGATCGGTGACGGCCCGAGCGTCCACGACGAGGGAGTGATCTCCCACGCGAACGCCGTCGCCCGCGCGCTCGGCATCGCGATCGGCATGAGCGCGCACGAGGCCGCGCAACGGCTCACGCGCGCCGGCGAGCCGCGAGCGGTGACCGCGAACCTCGTCGACGAGCGCCCATGCGTGGTCGACGAGGTCGCCACCGGCCGCGTCGTGTGCCTCGACACGCTGTCGTTCGCGACGGCCGACAACGCCGGCGACGTCCTGTGCGGTGGCTCCCACAGCGGCCGTGTCAACATCGAGGCGCTCCTGCGGATCGTCCACCCTCGCGGCCTCATCGCGAGCGACGGCGGCATGGCGCGGGCGCGCTCGGGGATCAGCGGGCTCGCGCGGCTCGACGACGCCGGCGTGGCCGGCGCCGCCGTCGACGTGATGTCGGCGCGCATCGGTGATGGCCGCAGCACGTGGCAGCACGGCGTGATCTCGGCAGCGAACGCCCGCGCCGCCCAGGCCGGCGTCGTGGTGGGCCAGCCGGCCCGTGCGGCGGCGCGCCGAATACTTCATTGACTAAACTATTAATCAGGGCGACCATTAAGCTTCATGACCAGTCGGACCAGGACGCGGAACGGCTCCCGTCAGCACCGAACGGCCGAGGCGCAGCGGCTCCTCGATCTCTTGAACGCCCTGGGCAGCACCACCTTCCGCCAGCTCCTCTGGCAGAAGGCGTCCGAGATCGATCTGACCTACGCGCAGTCGCAGGTGCTCTTTCACGTGGCCGAACATCCTGACTGCCACATGGGCGAGGTGGCCAAGGCGTTCGGCGTGACGTTGCCGGCGGTGACCCACATCGTGGATCGCCTCGAGCAGAAGAATCTGTTGACGCGGGCCGATCACCCCACCGACCGGCGCGTCTACGTCCTCGATCTCACGCGCGGGGGCCGGGCGCTGGTCGAGGAGCTGCAAGCCATCCGCCTGTCGGCGATGGAAGACGTGCTGGCCGGTATGAGCGTGGCCGATTCCCGCCGGGTGATCAGCGGCCTCGAAACCCTGGTCGACGCCGCGGCGCGCGTGTCGAGAGGCGAGTCATGAAGCGGGCCTTTCTCCTCGCCCTGCTGCTGGCGCTGCCCGCGTGCTCCGATCGCGCCGGCGGTAACACGCCGCCCAAGGCGCCGCCTCCGGTTCCGATCGCGGCCGGACCCGTCGTCCAGAAGATCGTGCCCGTCCAGGTCATCGCCGTCGGAAACGTGCAGGCGTACACATCGGTCAGCATCAAGTCGCGGGTGGCCGGCCAGGTCGTGAAGGTCCACTTCAAGGAAGGCGACGACGTGCGGCGGGGCGACGTGCTCTTCACGATCGATCCGTTGCCATTCGAGGCGGCGGTGCGCCAGGCCGAGGCCACGGTGGCCAAGGACATGGCCAATCTCAAGCAGGCCCAGGCGACGCTCGAGCGCGACCAGGCCCAGCTCAACAATGCGCGCGTGCAGGAGGCTCGCTACCGCGAGCTGCTCGGACGCGAGCTGATCGCCCGCGAGCAATACGACCAGCTCAAGACGAACTTCGCGGCGATGGAGGCCACGGTCGACGCCGATCGCGCCGCCGTCGAGAATGCGCGGGCCTCCATCAGCGCCGACCAGGCCGCCCTCGACAGCGCTCGCCTGAACCTGAGCTTCACCACGATCGCGGCGCCCATCGACGGGCGCGCCGGCAGCGTGCTCGTCCAGACCGGCAACGTCGTGAAGGGCAACGACGACAATCCGATCGTCGTGCTCAACCAGATCCACCCGATCTATCTGTCGTTCTCGGTGCCCGAGCAGTTCCTGGGCGACATCAAGAAGTACCGCGCGCTCGGCCTGCTCAAGGTCCAGGCACGGCTACCCAACCGCGTGGAGCCCATCGCCACCGGCGACCTGACCTTCATCAACAACACAGTCGACCCGGGCACCGGCACCATCCAGCTCAAGGCGACCTTCACCAACGCCGACAACGTGCTGTGGCCGGGGCAGTTCCTCGACGCCGTGCTCACGCTGACCTCGCAAGAGGCCATCGTCGTGCCGTCGCAGGCGATCCAGCCCGGGCAGAAGGGCCCCTACGTCTTCGTGGTGAAAGATGATCAGACGGTGGACAGTCGGCAGGTCCAGCCGGGGACACGCCTGGGCGCCGAGACCATCATCGTGAGCGGGCTCCAGCCGGGTGAGCGCGTCGTCATCGACGGTCAGCTCCGTCTTCGCCCCGGCACCAAGGTCGACGTCAAGACGCAATGAACCCCGAGCTGTACATCAGGCGTCCCGTCCTCACGACGCTTTTGATGGCGGCGATCCTCATCTTCGGCATCATGGCCTACCGCCTGCTGCCGGTGAGCGACCTGCCCAACGTCGACTTCCCGACGATCCAGGTTCAGGCAGCGCTGCCGGGGGCCAGCCCGGAAACAATGGCCTCGGCCATCGCGACGCCGCTCGAGAAGCAGTTCACCACGATCGCCGGCATCGATTCGATGACGTCGTCGAGCGCTCAGGGCCTGACCGCCATCACCATCCAGTTCTCGCTCGACCGCTCCATCGACGGTGCCGCCCAGGACGTGCAAGCGGCCATCGCCAAGGCCGCCCCACTGCTGCCTCCCCAGATGCCGACGCCGCCCGTGTACCAGAAGGTGAACCCGGCCGACCAGCCGGTCATCTATCTGTCGCTGTCGTCGCCGACCCAGCCGCTCTACGTCGTCGACGAGTACGCGCAGACCAACCTGGGCCAGCGGATCTCCACGATCAGCGGCGTGGCCCAGGTCCAGGTGTTCGGCTCGCAGAAGTACGCGGTCCGCGTCCAGGTGGATCCGCGCGAGCTGGCCGCCCGCGGCATCGGCATCGACGAGGTGCAGAGCGCCGTCGCGCAGGCCAACGTGAACAAGCCGACCGGCACGCTCTACGGTCAGCACCAGTCGTTCGTCGTCCAGGCCACCGGCCAGCTCACCGACGCCGCCGCCTACCGGCCGCTGATCGTGACCTACCGCAACGGCTCGCCGGTGAGGCTCGAGCAGCTGGGCCGCGTGATCGACAGCGTGCAAACCGACAAGGTGGCGTCCTGGTACAACGACGAGCGCGCGGTGATCCTGGCCATCCAGCGGCAGCCCGGCACCAACACCGTCGAGGTCGTCGATGCGATCCGCGCGCTGCTACCGAAGTTCCGCCAGGAGTTGCCGGCCTCGGTGAACCTCAACGTGCTCTACGACCGGTCGGTAGCCATCCGCGAGTCGGTGAGCGACGTGCAGTTCACGCTCGGCCTGGCCATCGCGCTGGTGGTCATGGTCATCTTCCTCTTCCTGCGCAACGTCTCGGCCACGATCATCCCCAG
Source organism: Candidatus Rokuibacteriota bacterium (assembly GCA_003220615.1). Taxonomy (GTDB): domain Bacteria; phylum Methylomirabilota; class Methylomirabilia; order Rokubacteriales; family CSP1-6; genus 40CM-68-15. The sequence goes on along the minus strand of QHTB01000227.1, from coordinate 3,413 downwards.
CCTGGCCGTGCCGATGTCGCTGGTCGGCACGTTCGCCGTCATGTACGCGCTCGGCTACACGATCGACATCATCTCGCTGATGGCGCTCACGCTGTCGGTCGGCTTCGTCGTGGACGACGCCGTGGTCGTGCTCGAGAACATCGTGCGCCACATGGAAGAGGGCATGCCGCGGATGGAGGCGGCGCTCAAGGGGTCGAAGGAGATCGCCTTCACCATTCTCTCGATGACCCTTTCGCTGGCCGCCGTGTTCATCCCCGTCCTGTTCATGGGCGGCGTGGTCGGCCGGCTCCTCCACGAGTTCGCGGTGGTCATCGGCGCGGCGGTGCTCGTCTCCGGTGTCGTCTCGCTGACGCTCACGCCCATGCTCTGCAGCCGCTTCCTCAAGCCGCCGGCCGAATCGCACAACCGGCTGTTCATGCTCTCCGAGCGCTTCTTCGACGGCATGCTGCACGTCTACGACAAGAGCCTGCGCTGGGTGATGATCCATCGGTGGGTGACGGTCGTGAGCTTGATCGCCAGCCTCGCCGTCACGGCCTGGGCCTTCCGTGCCATCCCGAAGGGCTTCATTCCCAACGAGGACACCGGCCAGATCTTCGCGTTCACCGAGGCTGCCCAGGACATCTCGTTCGACGCCATGCGGGAGAAGCAGCAGGCGGTGGCGGCGATCGTCCGCAAGGACCCGTACGTCGAGCAGTTCATGTCGTCGATCGGCGCCGGCGGCGTCAACATCGTGCCCAACACCGGCCGCCTGTTCATCCGCCTCAAGCCCCACGACCAGCGGCCGCCGGTGGAGCAGATCATCCAGGAGCTGCGGCCGAAGCTGGCCACCGTTCCAGGGATCAACGTCTATCCTCAGGTCCTGCCCACCATCCGCATCGGCGGCCAGCTGACCAAGGCGCTCTACCAGTACACGCTCCAGAGCACGGACCTGACCGAGCTGTACCACTGGGCGCCGGTCCTCTTCGAGCGCATGCGCGCGCTGCCCGACTTCACGGACGTGAACACGGATCTCCTCATCACGAGCCCGCAGGTCCGCGTGGACATCGACCGCGACCGCGCCTCGGCCATGGGCGTCAGTGCCGATCAGATCGAGGTGGCGCTGGGCGCGGCCTACGGCGCGACCCAGGTCTCCACCATCTACACGCCGGCGAACCAGTACTGGGTCATCCTCGAGGTCGATCCCGCCTACCAGCGCGATCCCAGCCAGCTGCCGCGGCTGTACGTGCGCTCGTCGCAGGGCAAGCTGGTGCCGCTCGACGCGGTCGCCCGCCTGACGCCGGCGCTGGGGCCGCTCACCGTCAACCACCTGGGCCAGCTGCCGTCGGTGACGATCTCGTTCAACCTGAAGCAAGGCGTCTCGCTCAGCCAGGCGGTGTCGCAGATCCAGCAGGTCGTCCGCGAGGTGCGCGCGCCGGCCACGCTCTTCGGCAGCTTCCAGGGCACCGCCCAGGCGTTCCAGGCCTCGCTGAAGGGTCAGGGCCTGCTCCTGCTCATCACTGTGCTCGTGATCTATCTCGTGCTGGGCATCCTCTACGAGAGCTTCATCCACCCGCTGACGATCCTGTCCGGCCTGCCGTCGGCGGCGGTGGGCGCGCTGCTGACGCTGATGCTGTTCCGCGCCGAGCTGAACGTCTACGGCTTCGTCGGCATCATCATGCTGGTCGGCATCGTGAAGAAGAACGCGATCATGATGATCGACTTCGCCCTCGAGGCCGAGCGCGGCGGCATGACTCCGGCCGAGGCCATCTACAAGGGCTGCCTGCTGCGCTTCCGCCCGATCATGATGACGACGATGGCCGCCCTGCTCGGGACGCTGCCCATCGCGCTCGGCGTGGGCGCCGGCGGCGACGCCCGGCGGCCGCTCGGGCTGGCCGTGGTCGGCGGGCTCGTCCTCTCGCAGCTCCTGACGCTCTACATCACGCCCGTCATCTATCTCTACATGGAGTCGTTCCAGCAGAAGCTGCGGGCCGGCCGCGGACAAGTCGCTCACCGTCCGGTCCCCGCGGTACGATAGATCGTCGTGAGCCTGGAGCAGCAGCTCGCCGAAACGCTGACCCGCGCCATCCGCGAGAAGGATCAACGGACGGCCGACGTGGTCCGCATGCTGAAGACGAAGGTCACCGAGCGGCGGACGGCCAAGGGGTTCGCCGGCACGGTGGACGACGCCGTCATCCTCGACGTCATCGGCGCCTACCGCAAGCAGCTCCAGAAAGCGGTCGCCGAGTACGAGAAGCTCGGCGGCGAGCGGGCGGCTGCCCAGATCGCTCAGCTCCGGTACGAGATCGAGTTCTGTCAACGCTACCTGCCCCGGGGCATCGACGAGAACGCATTGCGGGCTCTGGTGAAGGAGCGCATCGGCGCGCTCGGGATCAGCGACGGCAAGCAGGCTGGCCGGCTCGTTGGCGACGTGATGAAGACCCACAAGGGCCAGGTCGACGCCGCCGACGTCAAGCGCGTCGCCGAGGAATTGCTCCGGGGTTGATGCCCTGCGGCACGCACTAGCCGTGGCCGGCGCGGCCGCGTTGCTGGCAGGCTGCGCACCGAACCTCACGCCGGCGCAGTTACGAGCCTGGGACGCCTTTCAGGATTGCCGCGCGCTGGCGCCCGGCGCCACGATCTCCCAGCTCCCGCCCCAGGGAGGCGTGCGCTTCAGGTCCCCCGACGAGCAGCGAGACATCATGGCTCGCTGCCTGAACGAGCGCCATGGCTACAGCAGCCGCTGACCGTTGCGGCCGTCGGCGGGGGCTCGTCGTGCTGGCGGTGGCGGCGCTCCTCGCCGGCTGCAGCGCCTCGACGGCGGCGACGGGCGGGCAGGTCGCCGTGCCCATGCAGATCCTCAACACGATGACGCTGGTCAACGTGCAGGTGAACGACTCGCACTATCACGCGGTGTTCCTGCTCGACACCGGGGCCAACCTGACCGTGCTGACGCCACTCTACGCCGGGCGGCTCGGCATCGCCGTGCCCGACAACGCGCGGCGGAAGACCATCCGCGCCGTGGGTGGCGCCCCGCACTCGATTCCCCTCGTCAAGGTCGCGCGGCTCGCAGTGGGCGAGGCCGTCGTCGAGAGCATGGACGTCGGAGTCTACGAAGCCTTCCCGCAGTCGCGGGCGATCGACGGAATCCTTGGCGCCGACTTCCTGAACCGATTCAACATCACGCTCGACCGCACCAACGGTCGCCTGCTACTGCACCCGGTCGGCCGCTGACCCGCCGAGGTATCGCTGCGTGAGCGCGTCGGCGTAGCGCTCGAGCCGCCGATGCATCTCGCGCATGGCGGCCTCGGCGGCGGCCCGGTCCTCGGCCGTGCGGATGTGCTTCAGGATCGCTCCCTTGGTCTGGCCGGCCTCTTCCTTCTCGACCATCTCGTGGACGTAGTAGTTCATCCCGCCCCACTCGGGCCGGACGCCGT
>QHTB01000224.1 GCA_003220615.1 Candidatus Rokuibacteriota bacterium | reverse complement strand
CGCGGGCAGGCCGATCTGCAGCCCACCGTAGCCGGGCAGCGGCGCGCCGTGAACCAGGAATTCTTCGGGATCGCGCAGGGGGCCGCGGCGATCCACCCACTGGCGGGGACGGACGACAGATACGGCATGGCCGCGACCCCGCAATCCGTCGACGAGCCGCGCCAGGGTCATCGCCACCCCGTTGATCTCGGGCGGGTACGTTTCGCTGACGACACACACCCGGCGTCGAGAACGCGGGGCGAGTGCCGGTCCGATCTCGAGCCGTGCGTGCGCTGCACCGCCCCGGGGGTCTCGGTCGATGGTGCTGATCATCGTGATGATTGTGGCGGCTGGAAAAGCGAGATCGGCCATGAAGAACGGGCTACGCGGTTGCAGCCGAACCGCATCGGTTTCTTAACCCAATCGTAACGATGGCAGGTCGTCGTTTCCGGGCCAAACTTCCCTCACCACCTCTACGACACCTCGATGGGCCGTCGGTTGAGCCGGACGAAGCGCACGGCGCTTCGCCACTGCATGCGAAAGTGCCGCGGCATCTTGTCGAACGTCCATGACCAGCGGGCGTGAGCACGCGTTCGTCCAGCGAGGAGGTCGCGGCGCAGTGCACTGGCGTCGCGACCGTGGAAGCGCGTGAGCGCGCCGCCGACGTACCAGACGTCGTGGGCGTCGCTGCCTCCCGTCACCGGAAGCATCCATTCGACGTTGCGAAGCGCGGCCCACGCGTCGTAGATGCGGGAAAAGATGCCCGAGTTGTTGACGACCTCGACAGCGTCCAGCGCCAGGTGCGGGATGAGCGTGGCCAGCGGCCGATACCCGACGCGGTGATGCGGAATCGGATGGAACGGATGGGCGGCCACGGCCAGGCCACCTTGATCGTGGATCAGCGCGATCGTGCGCTCGGCGCTGAGCCCCGGCGGCACCCGCTCCTCGATCCACAGCGCGAGCACGTGGCCGTTGAGGGTGCTGACCTCTTCGCCGATCACGACGTCGATACCGAGCTCAGAATGAGCGCGAGCGAACTCCCGGGCCTCCAGCGCTCCGCGGATCTCGTCGTGATCGGTGATGGCGAGCACGTCGACCCGGCCGGCAGCCGCTCTGACGATCGCAGCCGGCGCCTGGGCGCCGTCACTCCAGATGGAATGGACGTGAAGATCCGCCCGCCCGGCCGGCACGGCCCGGTCGCGTCGGGGCAAGACGACCCGTAACGCGGTGGCGAGCCGCAGAGGATGTTCAGCGCCGAGACTCTCGCCCATCCTCATCCAGAATGGCGAGATCGTGTGACCGAAGCGTTACGCCATCGGTGAAGTTTCTGTGACGACGCGTCGATGCCACAACCCGTCGCGTTATCGCGTAGGCGCACGACCGCGGCGCGCCAACATCGCGGCCGCCGGCAGGAACGTTGTCGATAGCGCGAGCCAGGCGGCGCCGGGCCGCTACCCGGTGCGCAGGGCGGCGGTCACGGGGAGGCGAGCGGCGCGGATAGCCGGGAGGAGCCCGCCCGCGGCGCCGATGACGAGCGCGCCGGCGAGACCCTGGGCCACGAGGCCGCGCGTGACGCGGAAATCGAACGCGACCTGCGAGAACGTGTTGAAGTTCAGCGTGGAGAGCGACGCGCCATCACAGTAGACGTAGGCGAGGGCCGCGCCGGCGACGCCGCCCAGCAGCGCGAGCACGATCGCCTCGACCATCACCGAGGCGACGACCGGCGCGCCGCCGAAGCCGATCGCTCGCAGGGTGGCGATCTCCGTCTGGCGACTCGCGATCGCGGAGTACATGCAGTTGAGCGCGCCAAACGTGGCCCCGATCGCCATGAACATCGCCACGCTGTAGCCCAGCACGCCGATGAGCCGCGAGAGGATCGAGGCCTGCTTCGCGTAATACTCCGGCTCGCGCAGCACGTTGATGGACAGCCGGCGGTCGCGGGCGATCGATTCCTTGAGCGCGGCGAGGCCGGCGGCCGACGGATCGGCTAGCGCGGCGGTGACCGACTGAAAGCCGGTCCGGCGGAACGCGGACAGCGCGACCTCGGCGTCCGCCCAGATCTCGGACTCGTGGACGTCGCCGCCGCTCTCGAACGTCCCCACCACCGTCCAGTCGCTGTCACGGAAGGCGATGCGCGAGCCGACGGCGAGGCCGGCAAAGGTGCGGGCCGACTTGCGGCCCACGATCACCTCGCGCAGACCGCGCTCGAACGGACGCCCCTCGACCACACGCACCTCGTCGCGCACCGCGAAGACGATCGGCTGCACGCCGCGAAAGGGCACGTTGTTGGGATCGCTCTGCCCGTGGCGGGGCAAGTCCACCATCACGACGAGCTCGGCCGACACGAGCGGCCGACCGGTGGCGTCCCGAGCGACGCCGGGCAGGTTCGCGAGCACCGTCGCCTGATCGCGTGCCACGCCGCTCGTCATCTCGGCGTCGGAGCCGGCGCGCAGCATGATGACGCGGGTCGCCCGCCCGGTGCTGGCCAGCGTGTGGCGGAATCCTTCGCCCATCGCCAGCACCGAGACCAGGACGCCCACGACGCCGGCGATACCGATCACGATCACCAGCGACGTGCCGAGCCGTTGCGGGATGGTCCGCAGATTGATCAGCGTGACGTGCACGACCTGGTTGAGCGAGGTCATCGGCTCACCGGTGCCCGGCCAGCGCATCCACGATGCGCAGCCGGTTCGCGCGCAGCGCGGGCGGCAGGCCGATCGCCAGCGCCAGCGACGTCGCCACGCCGGCCGCCCACGCCCAGGTGACGCCGCTCACGAACAGCGGCGGGAAGCGGCCACCGGTGGCGCCGTTGAGCGAGGGCAGGAGGGCGACGGCGGCGGCCATGCCGAGACCGGCGCCGAGGGCGAGCAGCAGCGCCGCTTCGCCCAGCACCAGCGCGGCGACGGTGGCGTTGGAGAACCCGACGGTCTTGAGGATGGCGAGCTCGGGAACGCGCTCGCGAATGGCCTGGGCCATCGTGTTGCCGGTCAGGATCAGGATCGTGAAGAACACCGCAAAGAGGATCCGCGTCACCAGGGCGCCGATGTCGCCGATCTGCTTGGCGAAGCCGAGGGCGAACTCCTTCTCGGGGGCCGTCTTGGTCTCGTCGGGGGAGTTGGCGAACATGCGGTCGATGTCGGCCGAAATCGGCCGGGCCTGCTCGGCGTCGGCGATGCGAACGATGTACCAGCCCGTCTTGCCGCGGTTGACCTGGCGCGCCTCGTCGAAGTGCGCCACGTTGATCAGCACGACCTCGGTGTTGGCGCGGACGGCCGGATCGTCGGAGTCGAAAAGGCCCACGAGGTCGAACTCCCAGTCGAGGCTGCCGTCCGTCTTGCTGTGGATCTCGGAGGCGATCGGCAGCTTCTGGCCGATCTTCCAGCCGTAGCGGTCGGCGAGGATCTTGCCGGCGACGGCGCCCGTGCGCATCTTGACGAAGGCGGCGCGCTGCTCGGGGGCGATGGCGAACTCGGGATACATGTCGAGGTAGCGCGCGGGATCGACCGCGAAGACGGCGAAGGCGTTGCTCTCGTTCTGGTACTTGGCGCCGAACCAGTCCGCGTACGCCACGCCCACCACACCCGGGACGCGCTCGATGCGCGGCGCGTACGACATGGGCAAGGGCTCGATGATCGAGTAGCGCGCGGTGGTGAGCAGGCGCTTGGCATCGGCGCTGTCGGCGCCGGACTCGAAGGCCGTCTGCACGGCCTCGAGGAGCCCGAAGAGCAGGAAGGCGACCAGCACCGACAGCACCGTCAGCACGGTGCGCGTCTTCTTGCGGAAGAGCTGCGCCCACAGCAGGGGGAGGTACTTCACGCCATCTCGAGGCCGGTGCTCTCGGCCAGCGTCCCCTTGTCGAGGCGTAGCTGGTGGCGCGCGTACTCCGCGGCCTTCGGATCGTGGGTCACCATCACGATCGTCTTGCCGTGGTCGCGGTTGAGCGCCTGGAGCAACATCATGATCTCGTGCGCTGTCGCGCGGTCGAGGTCGCCCGTCGGCTCGTCGCACACGAGCAGGGCCGGATCGGAGACGATCGCGCGGGCGATGGCCACGCGCTGCTCCTGGCCGCCCGACAGCTCCCTGGGCTTGTGCCGGGCGCGCTCGCGCAAGCCGACCAGCGTCAGCGCGATCTCGGCGCGGCGCCGGCGCTCGGCCGCCCCCAGATTCGTGAGCAGAAGCGGCAGCTCGACGTTGCGCTGGGCCGAGAGCACGGGCAGCAGGTTGTAGAACTGGAAGACGAAGCCGACGTTGGAGGCGCGCCAGCGGGCGAGCTCACCGCTCGACAACTGGTCGATGCGGCGATCGTCCACCACGATCGTGCCCGCGGTCGGGGTGTCGAGGCCGCCGATGAGGTTCAGCAGCGTGGTCTTGCCGGAGCCCGACGGGCCCATGAGGGCCACGAAGTCCCCGCGCGGAATGTCGAGGTCGATGCCGTGCAGGACCTCGATGCTCTCGCCACCCCGCCGGTACGTCTTGGTCACCCGGCGGATCTCGACCAGCACGTTCACTTGTCGGCGACCCGCACCTTCGCTCCGTCCCGCAGCGACGGCGGCGGCGCCAGCACCACGCGCTCGCCCGCTCGCAGGCCTTTCACGATCTCACGCTCGGTCCCGATCACCCGGCCAGGCGTGATCGGCCGGCGCTCGACCTTGCCGTCGGCGTACACGAAGACGGTATCGCTGCGGATGGAGTCGGCGGGCACCAGCACGCCGGCAGTGACCGGCCCGGACGGGCTGGGCGCCGTGTCCAGAAAGGCGACGCGGACGCCCATGTCGGGCACGATCCGCGGGTCCTTCGTGCGAATGGCGACGCGCACCTTGACGGTGGCCTTGCTGCGGTCGGCCGTCGGGATGATGGCGATCACCGAGCCGGGAATCTTCCAGTCGGGATACGCGTTCAGCGTTGCTTCCACCGGCTGCCTGGCGGTCACGCGGTTGATGAACGACTCGTTGACGTCGACCTGGATCTCGAGCGAGTCCATGTCGACGATCGTCCCGATGCCGGTGCGGGTGAAGCCGCCGCCCGCCGAGACCGGTGAGATCATCTCGCCGGGCTGGGCCGACTTGGCGATCACGATGCCGCTGAAGGGCGCGCGGATCACGGTGCTGTCGAGCTGCACCTCCGCCATCCTGAGCGACTCGCCCGCGACGCGGATCTGCTCCTCGGTGACGACCAGCTTGGCGCGCAGCGTGTCGCGCTGGGCGTGGGCGGCGTCCAGCGACTGCTCGGCAACGAGCTCCCGCTTGAACAGCTCCTGCGTCCGCGTGTAATCGCGCTCGGCCTGCAGGAGCTGCGCGCGAATCTCGCCGTCTTGCGAGCGGGCGGCCGCAAGCTGGGCCCGGGCCAGCGTCACCTGTTGCCGGGCCTCCATGTCGTCGAGGCGGGCGAGGACCGCCCCCTCGCTGACGTGCATGCCCTCCTCGATCAGGACCTCGGTGACCTTGCCGGTGATCTTGGCCGAGACGGTGGCCTGACGGCGCGCCGTCACGTAGCCGCTCGCGTCGAGCACGGAGCCGACGCCTCCGCCCGCCGGCGTCGCCGCCCGGGCGGCGACGGTGCGCACGGCCGGCGTGCTGATGCGGCTCCACGCGAGCCAGGCCCCTGCCCCGAGCGCCACGAGCGCGACCACGGCCACGACGAGCCGGCGCCAACGCGCACGCGGCGGCCGGCCGTCGCGGTCGATTCGGAGCTCTCGCAGGAGTTCGGAGGTGTCCACCGTGTCCTGTCGATTCACTGGCATCTCGTTCAGTGTGCCACAGCAGGCGATGCATATCGGCTCACACGCGCACCTTTCGGATCAACACCGTGGCATGACGGACGGCAGCGCGATATCGTTCGGGTATGCCTCGTCTCAAGACGAGCAAGCGATCCCGGCTCCCGGACCGGGCCTTCGCCTACATCGATTCCCGGGGCCGGCGGCGGCTTCCGGTCCACGACAAGGCCCACGTGCGGAATGCGCTCGCCCGGTTCAACCAGGTCGCTTTCGAGGACGATGCCGCTCGGGAGCGCGCCCGCACGCGGCTGCTGAACGCGGCGAAGAAGTACGGCATCGTGCCCGTCGGGTTCATCACGGGCCAGCTGCAATCGGAGCGGCGACACGCGACGGCCGGCCGCCTCGTGATCGAACTGGGCCGCAACGCGGCGCCCGGCGAGCTCGAACAGCGGCTACGAACCGTTCTCCGGGATCCGACCCTCGCGGTCCTGCACTGGTCTGACGCTTCCGGGGCGTACCTCGATGCGACCGGCAAGGTCGTTCCGCTCCCCGCCGAAGGAGACCAGCGCGGTGCGACCTATCTGGAGCGCCAGGGTCGGCCGATGACGGTGCTCGTGCACGATCCAACGATCCTCGACGACCCGGCGCTCGCGGAAACCGTGCTCGATGCCGTGCGCTTCGTGGTCGAGAAGGAACGGCTACACGGCCAGATCCCGGCCACGTCCACCGACGCCGCAGCGCTCCCCACCGGGTTCGTGACCCTGCTCATGACCGACATCGAGGGCTCCACCGTCCTGCTCCGTCGGCTGGGCGACCGCTATGGCGCCCTCCTGAACGACGTCAGAGGCATCCTCAGGGCGGCGGTCTCGCGAGCGAGCGGCCGCGAGATCGACGCGCGCGCCGATGAGTTCTTCGCCGTTTTCGCGCGGGCCACCGCCGCCATCGAAGCCGCCGTGGCGATCCAGCGTGAGCTTGCGAGCCGCGTCTGGAGCGGCCACCCCGCCGACAGTCTTCCGGTCCGCGTCCGTATCGGGGTCCACAGCGGCCGCCCGACACTGACCGAAGTCGGGTACATCGGTCTGGCCGTTCACATCACCGCCCGCGTCTGCTCGGCAGCTCACGGAGGGCAGATCGTCGTCTCCGGGGCTGCCCGAGCGGCGGTCGCAGCGGCGCCCTCGACCGGCATCCGATTCCGCAGCCTCGGTCGACATCGCCTTCCTGGCCTGTCGGACGCGGAGATGCTCTTCCAGGTTCAGGCGCAGGGCCTGCGCGTCAAGTTCCCTCGGCCGCGAATCACGCGCCACTCGGCCCCTCGCCGGCGGCCCGATGACCGGTCAACGGGCCGAGAGAATCCGATGCGCCCCGAGCAGCGCCAACTCGAGCTCCCTCAGCCTCCCGTGTGACGCTTCGGCGTCCTGGGGCCAGCTCTTCTCGGCGTGCTCCTCGCCGGCATGTGCTGTCGTTTTCGCCGCAATCGTCGCTTCTCGACGGCGAGGTGAAGCAGATGGGCGAGCCGCCGCTGCGCGTCGGCCCACCGCTGCCTTCCCAATTCGCGGAGGACCTGATCTTGCGCCTGGGCCCAGAGCGGCCGCGCGATCTCCAGGACTCGTGCCCCTTTGGATGCGAGCCTCATCGCCTTGACGCGCCCATCCGGGTGAGGGCTGCGCTCGATCAGACCATCGCGCTCCAGAAGGTTGAGGCTGCGCGTCAGCGTCGTCTGGTCGATGGCGAGCGTGTCCTCGAGTTGCTTCAGGTTCGCCTCACGCATGCGCCCGATGGTCGCGAGAATGCTGAACTGAGTCACCCGGACACCGCTCGGCCGCAGCACGTCGTCGTAGAGTTGGGTGACGGCGCGAGTGACCATGCGAAGGGTGTTGCAGACGCAGGGCGATACGCCTCCCGCGCCAACCGTCCACCCGATGCTTCGCCGACTCACGGACGCCATCGTACCAGCCTTGGCCGGGCCGGGTCCAGCACAGCATATGTAGATACATCTTGATGAATCCCTCGCGCCCGGGGGGCCATCCTAGTGCAGAGGAGGACCAGCACGATGACTGCGAGTCGGGACCAGGACGTTGCCAAGACCATCCATCTGACCGAGCAGAACTTCGATGAGGCGCTCGCCGCGGCCAGCGGTCTGGTCATGGTCGATTTCTGGGCCGCGTGGTGCGGCCCGTGCCGGGCGATCGCGCCGGTGCTCGAGGCGCTGGCCGAGGCCTCGGAAGGCCAGGTCACGCTGATGAAGGTCAACGTCGACGAGAACCCCGGGCTGGCGGCTCGCTACGATGTCCGATCGATCCCAACGATCCTGCTCGTGAAGCACGGCATGGTTGTCGAGCGCGTCGTCGGTGCAGTGCCCAAGGCGGTGCTGCAGGACATCGTGAGCGCGCAAGCCTCCTCGCAGTAAGCGCACGCCAGGAGGAACGATCGATGCCGACGCCGCTCGATGCACTCCAGCAACTGGTGGATGGCAAGCGTCCGCCACCCCCGATCGCGGCCCTTATCGGCTTCACCCTGAACGCAGTCTCGCCCGGCGAGGCGGTGATCGAGCTGGCGACGGGGCGGCAACATGCGAATCCGATGGGGGCGCTGCACGGAGGCGTCCTTTGCGACATCGCCGATGCCGCCATGGGGATCGCCTACGCCAGCACGCTGGCGGAGGGCGAGACCTTTGCGACCGTCGAGCTGAAGATCAATTTCCTGAAGCCCGTGTGGGCCGCAAAGCTTCGGGCGACCGGGCGGATCATCAAGCGCGGAAAAACGCTCGGTTTTGTCGAGTGTGACATCACCGACGAGGAACAGAGCCTCGTGGCACGCGCCTCGTCGACGTGCATGACGCTTCGCGGGGAGCAGGCGGATGGACGCTGACGTGGGAAGGGCCGGCGAGGAGAGTGAGAAGGAAATATATGGGCAAGCTCGACGGGAAGATTGCACTCATCACCGGCGGCACTAGCGGCATTGGCCTGGCGACGGCGAAGCGGTTCGTGGACGAAGGCGCCTACGTCTTCATCACGGGGCGCCGTGATCCGGAGTTGGCGGCGGCAGTCAAGGAGGTCGGCAGCAACGTGGTCGGGCTACGAGGAGACGTGTCGAACCTCGGCGATCTCGATCGCCTCTTCGCACACATCGGGCGGGAGAAGGGCAAGCTCGACATCGTGTTCGCGAATGCTGGTGTTGCGAAGTACGCACCGCTCGGCGCGATCACCGAAGAGCTGTACGACTCGATCTTCGACATCAACGTGAAAGGGCTCCTGTTCACGGTGCAGAAGGCGCTTCCGCTGCTTCCGGATGGTGCCTCCATCATCCTGAATGCGTCCATCGTCGCCAGCAAAGGGTTGTCGTCGAACAGTGTCTACAGCGCCACCAAGGCCGCCGTGCGCTCGTTCGCTCGAACATGGACCACGGATCTGAAGAGTCGCCGCATTCGCGTGAACGCGGTGAGCCCGGGCTCCATCGACACGCCCGGACTGAGTGATCTGCTGGCGTCCTCGGAAACAGGCCAGCAGCGTCGGGCGATGATTTCCAACATGGTCCCGCTCGGCAGGTTCGGCACTCCCGACGAGATCGCGAAGGCCGTGGTGTTTCTCGCCTCCGACGACAGCAGCTACATCACGGGGACGGAATTGTTCGTGGATGGCGGTTTCGCACAGGTGTAGCACTCTCTGCATGCATCGTCTGCTTGCCCCCGTCAGAAGCGCATGCAAGACTTCCCCGCACCGGGTCGCGTGAGAGGGCGTGGGGTCAGATCAACGCCGATCTGCTCGCGTTCCTGAAGGCGTAACCGTCGCGAAAGGAGCCGCGCTCATGGATTCTCGCCCACTCTGGCCCACCCAGAACGATCTTCCGGACAAGGTCCGCCGCGACACCGTCGATTTGCTCAACCAGCAACTCGCCGACGCGCTGGATCTCGCCCTTCAGACCAAACAGGCCCACTGGAACATCAAGGGCCCGAACTTCATCGCGCTCCACGAGCTCTTCGACGAAGTCGTGGACGAGGTGTTCGAGCACGCCGACGACCTCGCCGAGCGTGCCGTGCAGCTCGGCGGCACTGCCCTGGGCACCGCGCGGATCGCGGCAAAGGCATCACGCTTGACCGAGTACCGCCTCGACATCAGCTCGGGGCGCGAGCACGTGGCGGCGCTCTCGGCCGCGATCGCGAAGTTCGGCGCCTCGGCGCGCCGGGCCATCGATGCGGCGAACGCGCTCGGCGACGCCGACACCGCCGACCTGTTCACCGAGATCTCGCGCGGTATCGACAAGCTCCTCTGGAAGGTCGAGGCGCACCTCCAGGCCAAGGACTGAGGGACGGAGGCGCCAGGAGCTCGCCTGATGATCACGAAACGACCGAGTCACGAGCGTGGGCATTTCGATCACGGCTGGCTCGACACGAGGCACACCTTCTCGTTTGGCCGCTACCACGACCCCCGGCACGCGGGGTTCCGCAACCTCCTCGTCCTCAACGAAGACCGGGTGCAGCCCTCACGCGGCTTTGGCGCTCACTCGCACGACAACATGGAGATCATCTCGTACGTCCTGGAGGGCACGCTCGAGCATCGCGACAGTCTCGGGACCGGATCGCTCATCCGCCCTGGCGACGTCCAGCGCATGACCGCAGGCACCGGCGTCACGCATAGCGAGTTCAACCCGTCCACCACCGAGCCCGTGCATTTCCTGCAGATCTGGATCACACCGGAGGAGCAAGATCTCGAACCGTCGTACGAGCAACGGACGTTCCCGCCGGCCGACCTGCGCGGCGGGCTGAAGCTCCTCGGTGCAAAGGGTGGCCGCGACGGCGTGGTCTCGATCCACCAGGACGTCAAGGTCTTTGCGAGCCGTCCCGCTGCCGGCACCCGCATCGTCCACAAGCTGAGTCCCGGCCGACACGCCTGGATACAGATCGTCGAGGGTGCGTTGGACCTCAATGACCACAGCGTTTCCACCGGCGACGGCGCCGCGGTGAGCGACGAGGTGGAGCTACGCCTGGACGCGAAGGCCGATTCGCACTTCCTGCTGCTCGAGCTCGCCTGAGAACCACTCAGGTGGTTGGCGACGTCTGCACGACCAGCGACGGCGTCAGCTCCAGCACCACCCGGTCACGATCGACCCCGCGCAACCGGTTGATGAGCCTCGCCAGGGAGAGTTGCCAGCCGTATTTGCGTCGCAGCGCCGCCAGGGCTTCCCGGTAACGGGCCTCGTCCTGAACGATGCGCCCTGTTCCCTCCTCCCAATCGCCCAGGATACGGCGGCCATTCATGTTGCATGCCGCGAAGCGCACTCGGCCCGTGGCTCGCAACCGGCGGGCCTTGCCGGTGCTCTCGGCGGTGACGACATAGAGCTTGCCAGCGAGCGGCGCCGACCAGACAGGCGTCGTCACCGGGCGGCCGTCGCGGCGATACGTGGTGAGCGCGATGTATCGAGAATTGGGAAGTGTCGCATTCGCCATCGCCGTCTCCTGCACCGAGCTGCTCGTCGCCGCAGATCCCGCGGGACGTCAGTCCACGGTGGTCGTTGTTCTTCCTGCGTGCTCTCTGATGGGAACGGCGGCGAGCACCCTCGCCATGCCGGGATCCGCGTACACGCCGAACGCGTCGATCAAGGTCCCCCGGACGCCCGTCGTGCTCTCGATCGCGTAGACGATCGCCATGTCGTCGGGGTCGGAGATTCCCTCGAAGCGGTAGACCTCCCGGATCACCAGGTCCTCTGGTCTCAGCAGCTTCCCCGTCGTCAACACTCGGAGGTTGCCGTCCACGACACGGAAACCGTCGCTGAAGCCGCGGCGAGCCAGGTCGTCGAGCGCTGTCAACTCGGTCATGTTCAAACCCCTGACGCCCGGCCGCCCCAGTCATAGGCAAAGATGCTCACGCGATAATTTGCCGCCGGCGCGACCGCCACATTGAAATAGGCGGTCTCGTACGGCTCGATACTGTCGCCGAGCCAGATGACGCGTTGACTGACCACGCCGCCCTTGTCGTCGAGACCCTCCACCAGGAGCTGCACGCGGGTGGCCGTAGCGCCGTATTGACTGTGCACGGCGCCGCTCAGGATGGGCCGCCCACTCCGCTGCCCGGCCTGCCAGTCGAGGGTGAAGAAACGCTGCCATCCGGGTGCGAAGGTATGGAGCTCGTGGCCGGGTGACGCCGCCGGCATCGCCTCGTCCGTCGAGGCACAGCCCGCGACACCGCCGGCGATCAGCGCGGCGGCCGCGAGCACCTTGGTGACTTTCATGGCCTTATCCTCCCGTCCTTGAGATGCGCGCTCGCGCCAAACCGAAGCCTTTGACTGCGGCTGGGGGTCGATGCCATGCATCCATGTGAGACTGCCTGGCATCTTACCTGGCGGTGATGACATGAAGACGAAAACGGCGAAGCAACTGCTCGAAGCGCACCTCGACGTGGTCCTGGCGCGGCTGCAGGTTGAGGCCGAGGTGCCAAAAGCGGAGGCCGCGGCGAGCGACTTCCTCGACGTCGCTCAGGGCGTTGAGCTCCGGGAACTGGCCCACCTGACGGCGTCGCGACTGGCT
>QHTB01000223.1 GCA_003220615.1 Candidatus Rokuibacteriota bacterium | reverse complement strand
GCGTCACGATCGCCTCGAAGTTGGCGTCCGTCACGCCGACCGGCGCCAGCGTTGTCGCCAGCGGCTGGCCGCAACGGCCGCAGCGCGCCGGCGAGCCCGCCCGGGTATCGGGAATGCGGTTCGTGGTGCCGCACCACGGGCAGCGCAGCTCGATCATGCCTTCATCTTACCGGGCGGCGCTACCGCGCTCAACGATCAGGCGGTCGATCGTCGTCGCGCCCGCGCGGCCCTGACCCGAAAGCACGAGCGTGTTCATACCCGGAGACAGGGGCAGGATCACGACCTGGTGCGTGCCGGGCTTCGGCGTGAAGCGCGTCGTGATGTCGGCGGCGTTGAACATCGCGCGAAACGTCGTCGGCTCGAGCGCGGCGTCGTAGAAGAGGACGAGCGGAACGGTGGCCTGCGCCACGGGCACGCGCGTGGTGGACTCGATCGGCCAGGCATAGCGGAGCAGCGCACCACCGAACGCACCCGAGAGCACGATCGGCGCGTCCGGCGAGCCGCCAACGGCCAGACGATAGCGGTGCCGTGTCCCGGCGATCGTCGGCACGTTCTCGACCAGCGCGTGACCGGAAGCATCGGTCCGATCCGATCCGCTGATCTCTAACGTGTACCGGCCGCGCCGGGTGCCCGCGACTTCGATCACGTGATCCCCCGGCAGCGGCGCCGGGACTTCGATCTCGCGCGCTGGCGTGTCGGACGTCCGGTCGCCGTAGATCGCGCGCGGGATCTCGGCGTATCGCCGTCGATCGGCCGCCGAGAAGCCGAGCCGACGGCCGCGTGGATCGGTCAACAACGCCTCGCTCACGAGTTGGTCGCCACTGGCGGCGTCGCTGAAGAGATGGACGGTCAGGTAAGAATTGTCGCGCTGCTCCGTGCCGCCCCGGCCCATGTGGGTCCAGCGTGCACGGCCGGTACGGTCCCAGGCTTGCAGGACGTATTCGGAGTTCGCCCACTCGCGCCCGATCACCTGGAGCGCGTAGCGTCCCTCGACCGGCTGGCGAATGCGCACGCCGCTGCCGAACAGCCCCCGCGGTCCGATGGGCTGGTTGGGCTGCGTGTTGATCACGGGCTCGAGTGCTCCGCCGGGAATCTCGCGATAGAACGTCTTCTCGTACGGATCCTGGCCGAAGCGCCGTCCGGTCGGGTCGGTGACGATCAGATCGGCGCCCTGTCCAGGCAGGAGCGTCTTGGTTGCATCGTGCGGTGTCAGATAAAGGCGGATCGTGAGGTCGTAGGGCGCGTCGGGATCGGGCGCGTCACGCGGAACCTGACCGGCCGAGCGTTGAAGCGTCGGCCTCGGCGCGCCCGGTGGCCGCAGAATGACCTGGGCGGCGGCGGTGCCGATGAAGATCGCGAGCGTCGAGACCGCGACGGCTGATAGAAGGCGCACGGTGTTTCGGGATCGCCCCGATTTCGATGATAGCGAACCGTGCTCTGGATCGTGCTATTCGCTGGTGGCGGTGTACGGACAGATCTGGTTGTAGGCGCACGAGCGGCAAGCGCCCCACGACGGCGTGGCGTCGAAGCGGCGGGCGCGGATCCCCGCGGCTGCGGCCTCGACGGCGGTGATCGCGGCCTCGGCATCCTCGGCCGTTGGGCTATGGCGGCCGACGACGGCCGAGTCGATGAAGCGCAGCTCGACGCGCTGGGGCAGCGCGCCCGTCATCTCGCGCCAGGCCAGCGCGTACATCTTGAGCTGCAGGCTGCCGGCGACGCGGCGGTCGGCGTCCTTCTGGCGCGTGACCTCGCTGGTCTTGTAGTCGATGATCACCGCGCCGAGCAGGTCTTCGTCCACGCGGTCGTAGCGCCCGCGCACGCGATTGGGCCCGAGCGTGAAGCCGAACTCCTTCTCGACGTAGGTCGGCTTGACGCCGTCGGCCTCCTCCTGGTTCCAGAACCGTCTGAGCGCGTCGCGGCCGGCCGCCTTGCGGGCCTCCTCGTGCTCGCGCGTCAGGAATCCCTCGGCCGGCTCCCGGCTGACGCCGGGCCGGTCGTGCAGGATGTCCTCGCCCGCCCACGCCCGCTCGTAGATGGCGAGCAGATCGTCGAGCGGCGTGTAGTTGCCGACGGCGCGACGGGTCAGGTAGTACTCGACAACCTTGTGGACGACGGCGCCGTAGGCCACGGCGTGATGGCGACGGATCGGGATGCGCTTGACGTGGACGTTGAAGTACTTGAGCGGACAGGTCTGGTAATCGTCGATCTGCTTGTGGCTGAGCGTGATCTCCGCGTCCGGCGCCAACGGGACCAGCAACGCCTCCACGGCTTCCGGCGCCGGAGCGAAGTGCTCGATCTCCTCGACGGGGCGCGCCTTGAACGGCCGCGTCGCATCGCGCGGAAGGTCGAGCGCTTCCAGCACGAACTGGCTGACCTTGCGCTCGCGGGTGCCTCCGTAATCGCTCGCGCTCGTGAGATAGAGCTCGCGCCGCGCCCGGGTCATGCCGACGTAGAAGAGCCGGCGTTCTTCCTGCTGGTGATAGTCCCCGGTCGGCAGCACGGCCTTCATCATGTCGATCGGCAGGTCGAGCGCGTCGCGCCGGCGCCGTGACGGGAACTTCTCCTGCACCAGGTTCACCAGGAACACCACCGGGAACTCGAGGCCCTTGGCCTTGTGCACCGTGAGCACGCGGACCGCCGGCGTCTCGACGTCGGCCTCGGCCACGGCCGGGTCCTCGCCGGCGTCGATCAACGCGTCCAGGTGCTTCACGAACTCGCGGACGTTGTCGTAGCGGAGCGTGCGCGCCGCCGCCTGCACGCGGTCGAAGAACTTGGTGATGTTCTTGGCCTCGGCCACGTCGCGCGCCGTTTCCTCCCGGTACAGGCGCATGAGCCAGCCCGAGTCCCTGATGAACTGATAGAGCAGCTCTCCCGTCGGCATCTCGCGCCCGAGCTCCATGTAGCGCTCGAGGTCGCCGACCAGGTGCCGGATGGCCGCGTGGCCGGCCTCGCTGATCTGGTCGCGCAGCTCGGAGATCTCGCCGGCCCGGCGCAGCACGTCGAACAGGTGGACGTGCCGGCGGTCGGCATGGGTCGAGCACCGGGTGAGATCGACGATCGGGACCTCGTAGAGATCGGACGAGGCGAGATAGTGGAGGCTCACCGATTCGTCGGTGTGGACCAGCGCGCGCAGGAAGGCGATGAGCAGACGGATCTCGGGACGATCGTAGAGGCCGGAGTTGCCGGAGAACGTCCACGGCACGCTCTTCACGTTCAGCGAGCGCAGGAACTGATCAGCATCGGCGTTCCCGCGCACGAGGATGGCGACGTCGTCGGGCTTCCAGGTGCCGGCCGCGATCTTCTCGCGGATCGTCTCGGCAACGGCGTCGGCCTCCTGGGTCCCCGTCTCGTAGTGCCAGTGCACGGGGGGATGACCGCGCCCGGCCACGGCCGTCAGTCGCTTGTTGATGCCGTTCCTGACCTCGAGCCGATCCGGATTGTTGTGCACGATCAAGCGATACGCGCCGTCGAGGATCTCCTGCGTCGAACGGTAATTCTCGGTGAGCACGATCTGGGCGGCGTCGTGGTACACGTCGAGGAATCCCAGGATGTTCGAGATCGCGGCGCCGCGGAAGCGATAGATCGCCTGGTCCTCGTCGCCCACGACCGCCACGTTGCTGTGACGGGCCGCCAGCAATTTCACCAGCTCGAACTGGGCGTGGTTGGTGTCCTGGAACTCGTCGACCAGGATGTAGCGGAAGCGGCGCTGGTAGGCGCCGAGGACATAGGGCCGCCTGCGGAGCAGCCGCAGCACCTGGACGATCTGATCGCCGAAGTCGACGCAGCCGTCCCGCGTCATCAGCTCCTCGTACTTGGCGTACGTCGCCGCCAGCTCGCGCTGCTGGGCGGCGCGCTCACGCGCTTCCTCGTAGTCGACGGCGGCGGCCGCTTCACGCTCGAGTCGTCCCGCATGCGCCTGGTATTCCTCGGGCGAGATGTCCTCGTCCTTGCAGCGGCTGATGAGCGTGATGAGCGCCTGGAGGTGTCGCGTGGGATCGCCGAGCGGCCGGTAGTGCGCGAGCGGCAACTCGAAGAGCCGGTCGCGGAAGAAGATGGTCTGCTCGGCGCGGTTCAGCACGCGGAAGTCGGGCGTGAGACCGATCTCGAGCGCGTGCTCGCGCAAGATCCGATCGCCGAAGGCGTGGAACGTCGCGATCTCGACGTCGGCGTAGCCGTAAGGCACGAGCGTGTCGACGCGCTCCTCCATCTCGGCGGCGGCCTTGTCGGTGAAGGTGAGCGCGAGGATCTCGTCCGGCCGGGCCCGGCGCGTGGCGATGAGCCAGGCGATACGTCGCGTGATGACGGTGGTCTTGCCGGTTCCGGCGCCGGCGACGATCAGCAGGGGCCCGGTGTCGTGGGTGACGGCCCGCCGCTGCGCCTCGTTGAGCCCCTCGAGGATGCGGTCAGCCGCCATGCTCGGTCAGCACTATACCTCACGCAGACCAAAAGACTCCCTTCGTCGCGCCGCAGCCAGTACAGGCTGACAAGTCGACGTGGAGATGGCGACGGTGGATCCGGGCCGTGTTGGCGGCGGTGAAAGCCTCGATCGACGTCAGGCCGATCTCTCTTCCGATGCACGCCGAACAAAAGCGGCCACCGGGTCGTGAGTAGAGAAACGCCTCGACGAGATCCTTATGCATGAGCCACCGTGGGCGCGCTGACGCCGTGGCGGGCCGGCGTGGGACCGTGCCGAGATTGCGCCGGCACGAGACCACGCGTCACCGCTCGACCATCAGCGAATCATCGCTCCGCGCCGCCTCGCCGGGACCACACGAGCCGGTAGTACCCGACCATCGACGACACCACGAGCACGGCCAACGCGATTGGGAGGTAGCGTTTACTGGCCAACTCACTCGCCTCCCCGCTGCACGTAGTTCTTCACGAACTCCTCGGCGTTTTCTTCGAGAACGGCGTCGATCTCGTCGAGGATCTTCTCGGCGTCCGCTGCGAGTTTCTTGCCCTTCTTGGCGAGCTTTGCGCTTGCGCCATCGCCGTCGGTTTCCTCGACCGCCTTGCCCGTCCTTCGTTCCTTCTTCTGTTGCTCAGTCATAGAACCCTCCGCGACCACCATCCCTCGCTCGAGCGACTGGACGTGGGCCAAGAGCAACGGGCGTGCCGACATCACGGCGCATGACGGCGGGCCGTGCATCGGCGGGACGGCACGCACGACGGGCGTGATCGAAAGCCGCGGCGACACGACCGAGAGATATAATCCTCGCGCGGTCGCCATCCTCGAGCTTCCAGGGAAGTCTCGACGACACATCACGGTTCGATCTCACCGTTCACGTCCTTCCAACCGTCATCGCCGATCGACCGGAGCCGGCGTGGGACAACCCCCGCGACATGATCGAGAGATGAATGCGTCGTCGCCGCGATCGCCCAGCCAGACACCAAATCCTGCTGATTTGTCCCGGTGTAGCGCTATGATCGCCACGAACCGGGACGCCGACGAAGGGGAACGCGATGCCTGGTCTCGTCGAAGTGAGCTGATTGTCGAGCGCCTCGCTCACACCTCGGCCCGTGTCGTCAGACAAGGAGCGTCACCATGCACGTTCTTCATCCTCTGTTCGTCCACCTTCACATCGCGCTCCTGCTGATGGCGTTCATCACGATGTACTACTGGCTGTTCAAAGGGTTGGCCACGTCGATCTTCGAGAACCGGATCTACAGTC
Organism: Candidatus Rokuibacteriota bacterium; assembly: GCA_003220615.1. GTDB lineage: Bacteria > Methylomirabilota > Methylomirabilia > Rokubacteriales > CSP1-6 > 40CM-68-15. The sequence continues at coordinate 2,804 of QHTB01000223.1, read as the reverse complement.
TCGCGCGCTTGAACACGACGGCGGGCCTGGTGTTCGTCGTGCTCTCGATGGTCTTCGGGATTCGGGACGGTCTGGCCGGGAATGTGGCGTTGTTCGACTCACCGCTCGGAAAGTGGCTGTACGTGAAAGCCATCCTGGCCACCCTGATCGTGCTCGTCTACGGCGCATTTCTCTACGCGAGTCGTAAGAAGCCCCAGTACCTTCAGGAGGATCCGACCATCATGTTCTGGTGTCTCGCCACGCAACTGGTGGGCCTGATCCTCGTGATCGCCGTCACGACCATCGGGACGATGCTCGTGTATTACCCTCATGGACTGGAGCGCCTCGGAGGATGACCCGGTGACGTCGGTTCGCAAGAAAGCCGCCCGGGTCGTGATCGTCGGAGGAGGCTTTGCCGGGTTGTACGCGGCGCTGACGGTGAGAAAGGACGAGTCCGAGCTGGCCGAGGTCACCCTCATCGACCAGCGGAACTATTTCACGTTCACGCCGCTGCTGCCCGAAGTCGCGGCCGCGACGCTGGGTCCGGCCCATGTGAGCTATCCTTTCAGGCTCCTGGCGCGGAAAGCCGGGTTTCACTTTCTCCAGGCGCAGGTGACCGGGTTCGATCTCGACGCTCGAACCGTTCAGACCGGGAGCACCACGATTCCCTACGATTATCTGATCGTGGCGCTGGGCAGCGTCCCGTTCTTCTTCGGCAATCCCGCGATCGAGGCCCACAGTCTGCCGCTCACGACGGTGCCCGATGCGATGAGGATCCGCAACCACGTCATTCGCCTCGTCGAACGGGCGGTCGCCGAGCGTGATCCCGTCCGCCGGCGCGAGTTGCTGACCGTCGTCGTCGCCGGAGCCGGGCCGTCCGGTGTCGAGATCGCCGCCGAGCTCCATCATTTGATCCACACGGTCCTGCTCAGGTACTACCCGCTGGATCCGACTCTGTTTCGCGTGCTCCTGGTCGATGGGGCCGATGGAATCCTCCTTCATTTCGATCGCAAGCTTGCCGAGGCCGGGCAGAACGAGCTCATCAGGCGCGGGATCGAAGTCCGACTCAACACCCGGGTGACGGGGGCCACCGCGAACGACGTGGAGTTCAACGGTGGGGAAGAAAGAATTCCGACCCGCACCCTCATCTGGACCGGCGGGACACAGCCCAATCCAGCCCTCGTTCATCTGCGGGTGGCGAAGACGCCGCGAGGCTCCGTCGAGACGAACGACTTTCTGAACATCCCGACGCGCCCGGAGATCTATGTGGTCGGCGACGCGGCGGCGGTCGTCGATCGCAGGCACAGCCGGCTCTACCCGCCCGTGGCGCCGGTGGCGATCCGCCAGGGCGTCCGCGCCGCCGGCAATATCGTCAACGCGCTCCAGGGCCGAGCCGCGGAACCCTTTCACTTCGACTTCACCGGCAACATCGTCGGGCTCGGCGGCGGCGTCGCCCTGGTGAACCTCCTGGGGATCAAGTTTCACGGCCGGCTCGGTTGGCTCTTTTACCGGATCGCGTACCTCCAACGATTGGTGGGCCTCAAAAACAAGGTCTCGCTCGTCCTCACCCTCTGGCTCAACGCGCTCTTCGATCGGGACATCTCCTGCGAGACCTGAGGCGTCGAGGCGAGCTCGGCACGCACGACTATGGGCTGACCCGCAGCATCGGGTGACGATGCCAGAGGTAACCGGCCATCGCCGCCGTTGCCAGGAGGTTCGCGACCAGGAGGGCCGGCCAGGTGAGGGCGCGCACGAGCGGGCCCGCGAACAGAATCGGGCTCACCGTGACCGCGAACTCGAAGATCACGAAGAGCAACAGGATCCCGAAGCCGACCTCCGGATGGCGTTCGGCGATCGCCAGTAATTCCGAGGCGAAGTTGCCAATCGCCGAAAACATCAGGACGTGGACCACGGTGTACAGCGCGGCCATCTCGAGTGAAACGGCCACCGTGTCCAGCGCCGCGGCGTCGCCATGGCGAAAGAACACCGTGCCGAGCACGGTCGGTGTATAGAGTGGCCGACCCTTGATGGCATCAACGAGGAAGAACCACAGGGCGACGGTGGCCGCGCCGAGAATTCCGGTGATGAGCCCCTCCTCGTGAGGCAGGGCGCGCCCGCGGACGGCCGGCGCCGCGAGCACCGACATGGTGGTCGGCGGTGCTTCAGTCTCAGTTGTCATGGTCCTTCTCTCTCTTCGAGGTTGCGCGCTCCGCCCCTGCTGGCGATCGGACGACGGTTTTCGGCGACGACCACGTCGACGATTACGATGACATTCCCGTAGGAACGTTCACCGCATCATCGCGTGCATGGCCGGGCTAACGGCAGGCATCGTTCGTGCCAGCGCCAGCACCGCGAACAATTCGCCTCCGCGCTCCGCCGCTCGCCGCGGGCGGGCTTCCTTGGAAGGTTTTCCTGACAGGTCGCGGCCCTCGCGTTGCTGTGATCCGCCCGATCTTCGGCGTGCGAACGGTGGGAAATTCGTTTCCGTGTCGAAAAAGGCGACATCGTCGCGTCACCTCGCCGTCTCACGCACGAAAAATCGCTTCCCGATTTCGAAGCGCGCGTGCTCGCACAGGTGGCACTCCTTGTGCTCGTGCACTCGCTCATCGTCGCGAGGTGCCCCATGACGTGCCAGACATGCGGTCTCGAGAAACCACCGGACGAGGTCAACGACGACGACGGTCGATGCGATTCATGTCGCGGCGAGATCACTGACGTTCGCCGACACGCTCCCCCTCCAGCGTCGGTATACCTGAAGCCCGACGCGATCTACCACGCTCGCTGCGAACAACCCTTGGTCCTCATCAGGTATGTCGCGTCGGCGG
>QHTB01000170.1 GCA_003220615.1 Candidatus Rokuibacteriota bacterium | reverse complement strand
AATATGCGCCCTGGCGGGCCAAAACTCGGGCATTCACCTTGCACCAGCGATCGGCCATGGCTCCAAAGGTTCTGGTCATCGAGGATCGCGAGTATGTCCGCCAGGTGATGGTGGCAGTCCTCGTCGACGCCGGCTACGTCGCCGTCGGCCTTCCTTCCGCGGTCACGGCTCTGGACCGGCTGGCCGAGATCAGGCCACAGATCATCTTGCTCGACATGGAGATGCCGGGCATGAACGGCCGCGAGTTTCTGGTGCGCCTGCGCGCAATACCCCGCTGGGCCGAGCTCCCGGTCATGATCGTCTCCGGCTACGGCGAGACGTCCCTGCCTTCTCCCGAGCGGCCCGGTATCGCCGTCCTCGCCAAACCGTTCGACAACACCACCCTGATCGACTGCGTCGGTCGCATGGTGGGTCCGGCGTCGATTCCCACCAGCGCCTGATTCGCTAGTGGCCCGGGGCGGGGCTTCGGTCGACGGGCGCGATGGCGCCCATGTCGGAATCGAGCTGGAGCGTGTCGGCGATCTTGGTGTAAGAGGAGAACATCTGCGTCACGCCGATGACCTCCATCACGCCGCGTTCGCCAACCCCGAGGCGCCTGAGCTCGGCGAGGTGGAACCGAGTGCCGAAGCTCGAGCGGGTGGTGAGCGAGACCGCGAAGGCCAGCGCCGTCTTGAGCCGGCGCGTCAGTCGCTGATCCGAGAACGCCCGGCGCCAGGCCGCCCACACGTCCGCGAGGTACGCCGGATCGCGAGCCAGCGCGCCGAATGGCGCTGGCACCAGCCCGGCGTGGAACGCGCGGATCTCAGCGAAGACGGCCGTCGCATCGCCGGCGGTGGCGTCGTCGAGCGGCGGCAGCACGTCGGCCAGGCCATCGGCGACGACGTTCAGCGCATTGGTGATCCCCGTGACGAAAGCCGCCTCGTACCAGGGCGCATCCTCGGCCAGCCCCTGCAGCTTCCCGGCTGCAGTGTGCGCGGTCACTCAATACGAGCAGGCATTGACGCCGCTGACGACGGCCGCCACCATCTCCTTCTCGGCCCGGGTGAACTCGCCGGGCCCCATCGCGCGCTTCATGGCGCGACCGTGCGGCGCGCCGAATTCGGGATCCCACGCCATGACGCGGCTCATCGCCGGGGGCTGCTTGAAGTCGTAGGCGAACCACTGGCTCGACAGCTCGAACATCTTGCGGGTCGCATCCGGGTACTCGTCGGCGTCGCGAAGACGAACGGTTGGCACGATGTGTCCTCCTCAGCGGCCGCGGAAGACGGGCTCGCGCTTCTCCACGAACGCGCGCGCGGCCTCGCGATGGTCCTCGGTCATGCCGCAACGGGTGTGATGCCACGCTTCCAGGTCCAGCATCGGGGCGAGCCCGGCCGTCTCTGCCGCGTTGAAGTTGCGCTTCATGTAGCGATACGCGATTCGCGGGCCGCTGGCGAGCCGGCGGGCCAGGGCGAGCGTCTCGTCCTCCAGGCGGGCGTCGGGGACCACGCGGTTGACGAGGCCCAGCGCCAGCGCCTGCCCCGCGTCCAGGATGTCGGCGGTGAAGTAGAGCTCGCGAGCCTTGGCCGTGCCGACGAGCTGGCTCAAGAAGTACGAGCCGCCGAAGTCACCCGAGTAGCCGACTCGCGCGAACGCGGTGGCGAAGCGCGCCCCGTCGGCGGCCACGCGGAGGTCGCAGGCGAGCGCGAGCGACAGGCCGGCGCCGGCGGCCGCGCCTCGCACCATGGCGATCGTGGGCTTGGGCATCTCGTGCAGCCAGCGCGAGGCCTCCATGCGCGCGCGCAGCGCCTGCGCCTTGTCTTCGAGCGTGTCGCCGCCGGACTCGCGCCCTTCGGCCATCGCCTTGACGTCGCCGCCGGCGCAGAACCCGCGGCCGCTACCGGTGAGCACCACGACGCCGACCTCGGCGTCGGCGGCCAGCCGGGGCAGCGCCTCGAGCAACGCCTCGAGCATGGCGGGCGAGAGCGCGTTGAGCCGGTCGGGGCGATTGAGCGTGAGCAACGCGACGCCGTCCTTGACGACTTCGAGCAGATCCTGGGCCATGGCCTCCTCCGTGTACACGACGGTGATCGAGGCCACATCATAAACGGATAGGCGAGGACACGCGTGCGCTCGAAATTCTGGGTCTGGCTCTTGCTGGCGGCGGCCACGCTGCTCATCGCGTGGAACACGGACATCTTCGTCCCCGTCGAGCACTGGCTCGTGTCGCTGGCCGGCCACCCCGAGATCCGAAATCAGTTCAACGATCCCGACTACGGCCGCGTGGATGCGCTCACCCTGCTCCTGTCGGTCTTCGTGCTGTCCCCGTTCGCCGCCCTGCTGATCATCGCGGCGTTCACGTTCGCGCTCATCATCGCCGCGTTGCTGATCGAGCCGGTGCTCCGGACGTTCAGCCTGCCCGACTGGGTGGCGGTGCCGGTGGTGCTGGCCGGTTCGGCGTGCGGGGTGTGGGCGGCCAGTGGCTTCTGGCTGCCGCAGTCACTGCATTTGCTGGGGCTGGTCGTGAAGGCGTGGACGGTGTACTTCGGCATGGACCGGCCCTACCCGCACTGATCGTCCGCTCTAATCTCTTCCGCGGCAATAAGTCGGCGGCCTCGCGCGGAGCGCTTCGCGTTGTTGCGCGCAACGCCAAGAGGGGGGTTTGGGGGGAAGCGGAACGGGTCCCCCCAACTCAACAGCGGGCGTGACTACTTCGGCTTGATCAGGAATTCGGCGCGGCGGTTCCTCACCCAGCAGGTTTCGACGTGCTCCGAGCACTCGGGGCGCTCCTCGCCGAAGCTCACCAACGAGATCCGATCGGCGGCGATCCCCTGGGAGACGAGGTAGTCGCGGGCGGCGCGCGCTCGGCGTTCGCCGAGGGCGAGGTTGTACTCGGCCGTGCCACGCTCGTCGGCGTGGCCTTCGATCAGCACGAGCGTGTCGACGTTGTTTTTCAGGTACTCGACGTTGGCGTCGAGGACCGTGGCGTCGTCCGACCGGATCAGCGCCCGATCGAAGTCGAAACGGACGGCCTTGACCTCGGGGATCGCCACGAAATCGGCGGGCGCCGGCCGCACGGCTGGTGTCGGCGCTGGCTGCTCGACGGCGGGAGGCGGCGCGGCCACCTGAGGCTCCGGGGTCTTCGGCGGTTCGGGAGCCACGGGCATGGGCGCGGGCGGCGGCGGAGCCGGCTGCGGGGCGAGGGCGACGGGACGAGTCGGCGTCACCGGCTGCACCCGCTCGAGCACCACGCGAAGCGGCATGTCGGTGTTGCGCACGCGGCCGACCATCCGATCACCGTCGACCTTGAAATCGATCGCGAAGCCCTGGCCACCCAGCTCGTGCTTCATCGTGAGACTGGATCCAGAGATGTCGAACTGCACGCGGGCGCCGGTGAGGCCGCCATGGCGCAGCGAGATCGGCACCGACTCCGCGGCGTCGGCCCCGTCGAAGACGATGCGGCCATATCCGTGCGAGCCACGCTGATAGAGCTCCGCGGTGGCGTCCTCGTTGCGCGGGATGTCGACGATCCCGTAGCCGATCCACTTCCCCGCCCACTTGCCGGAAACGTCCATGCGGTCCGAGCTCACCGGCGGTGCACTCACCGGGGGCGCGGTCGCCATCGGCCGCTTCGGCGCTCGCGACGAGCAGCCTGTCGCGACGAGCGTGACGGCGATCATCAAGAGTGCGAGTCGTCGCATGCTGCCCTCCTTGGCATCTACGACAATAGCAACAACCCTGCCAGGAAACGGCCAACCTTTTGCGCGATTTCGAGGTGAAGCGGGCAATGGCGCGGCGCCGACACGCGACAAGTTGAGCGGTGAGGTGACAAGTCGGCATCGCCCTACTGGCGCGGGGAGCGAAGCGCGCGTGGGGGCGTAGGTTTACGTCGGGCGCGAGATCACTCGAACGCGGTGAGCAGCGCCTCGATCTGCTCGAGGCCGTCGATGAGTCCTGGCCCCGGGCGCTTCACCTGCCCCGCGGGGATCGCCCAGACGCGTCCAGACTTCACCGCAGTCAGCCGGTCCCAGCCCTCGCGAGTGCCCAGATCGGCGGGCGTCGCGCTGCCCGGCCAGGCGGCGATCACGATCACGTCGGGATCGAAGCGAAGGACGGTGGCGAAATCCAGGCGCGGCCACTCCACGCGGGCGTGGCCGCCGAGGTTCACGCCGCCGGCCTTGGTGATCAGATCATCGACGAAGCTCTGCGGGCCGCCGGTGTAGCCATCGGGCGACAGCTCGAGATAGACGAGCGGGCGGACGCGACGGCGCAGGGTCCGTTCGACCACCGCGGCGATGCGCGCACGACAGCGCGTCAGGTAATCGGCGTTCGCGGCGGCGCTGCCGATGATGGCGGCCAGTCGCGCCATGCCGTGGACGAGGTCGTTCAGCGTGTGCGGCCGCATCACGAACACCGGAACACCACGCGACGCCAGCGCGGGCGCGCTCGTCAACGCGTGCAGCGACGCGGCGACGACGAGGTCGGGCGCGAGCGCGACCACGGCATCGAGATCCACGTGCTTGAAGCCGCCGACGCGCGGCACCTGACCGAGCTCCGGCAGGTCCGAGTGCTCCTCGACGCCCACCAGACGATCGAGCGCACCCAGCGCGATCAGGCACTCGGTGCACGCCGGAGCCAGAGAGACGATGCGGCGGGCGCCCCGATCGAGCGCCAGCGGACGCGCGAGATCGTCGACGGTGAAGCGCGCGGTCACTCGAGGGTCGTGAGGTCGGCGAGCGAGCCGAAGATGCGATCGGGCACGACGGGGGCGTCCGCGGGCAGGCCCTGTCGCGAGCGATCGAGCCAGGCCGCGCTCACGCCCACCTGCTTGGCGCCGAGCACGTCCCACACGAGGTGATCGCCCACCATCCACGCATCGCGTGGATGCGCTCCGAGCGTTTCGAGCGCGTGACGATAGACGCGCGCATCCGGCTTGCCGCAGCCGAACTCGCCCTCGATCACCACGACGTCGAAGAAGCGCGCGAGGTCCCAGCGCACGATCTTCTCGCGCTGCATGCCGGCATCACCGTTGGTGACGAGCCCGAGCGCGATACCTCGCGCCCGCAGGCGCTCGAGCGCGGGGAGGGCGTCGGGGAAGAGCGACCACGTGGCACGTCGGCGGTCGGCGAAGTCGGCCGCCACCCGCGCGGCCAGGCCGTCGCGGAGCCCGCCGCAGCGATCGAGCGCACCCTCCACGATCTTGCGCCACGCGCCCATCATGTCGGTACGCTCCAGCCGGTGGCGCTCGGGATCGCTCCAGAACAATGTCCCCACGTCGCGGATGGCCGCCCGCAGCGCGTCGGCATCCACACCGGCTGGGGCCGCCACCGTCGCACACGCTTCCGACCAGCAGCGCGCGGCGTCGCCGCTGTAGTCGAGCAGCGTGTCGTCGAGATCGAAGAGGACGACGTTCACACGGGCCATCCTTCGCGCGTATGGCCCATGTTCCAGAACATCCACTCGTAGCGGCTGGTCGTCGTGAAGTGGCGGATCATCTGCCGGCGCTCCTCGGCACCGATCCGGGCAGCGATCTCGTTGGTCGCTTCGAGCACCGCCTGGACGACGGCGCCGAACTCGGCCGAGGCGTAGGTACCGATCCAGCGCGTGTAGAGTGGATCGCGCGAGCCCGCTCGCTCGAGCGCCTTGCCGACCTCCCAGTAGATCCAGTAGCAGGGCAAGAGCGCAGCCACCGCCTCGTGGAACGGCGAGCCGTAGGCGGTTGCGATCAGATAGCTGCAATAGGCCAGATTCGTCGGCGCCAGCGGCGTCGCCGCCACGTCGGCCTCGGTCAGCCCGAACTCCTTGAAGAACGACTCGTGGAGCGACCGCTCGACCTGCAGCGCCCCCGCCGCGTGCTCGTTGAACATGATGATCCACGCGTCTCGAGGCGCGCGCGCGGCAGCCAGCGAGAGCGCACGCGCGAACTCGCGCAGGTAGAGCGCGTCCTGCACGGCGTAGAACTGGAAGCTCTCACGGGGAAGCGACCCATCGGTGAGCCCGCGCAGGAAGGGATGGCGAAGGATCGCCGCGTAGATCGGCTCGATCCCACGCCACAACTCATCGGTGAAGGCCATGGCCGTATGATACGGCACGGGGAGGACCGACCATGCTGGAGCTGGGACTCAAGGGCAAGGTGGCGATCGTGACGGGAGGCAGCGAAGGGCTCGGCCGAGCGACGGCCGAGCGGTTTGCGCGCGAGGGCGTGAGGGTCGCGATCTGTGCGAGGCGCAAGGACGTGCTGGAGCAGACGGCCGAGGCCATCCGCCGCGCAACCGGCGGCGAGATCCTGGCGCAGCCGGCGGACGTCACCCGCCCCGACGAGGTGGAGGGGTTCGTGCGCGCGGTGGTCGGCCGCTTCGGTGGCGTGGACATCCTCGTCAACAACGCAGGGACCTCGGCCGCGGCCGGTTTCGAGAAGGTGGACGACGCCACATGGCAGACCGACTTCGACCTGAAGCTGATGGCCGCGGTGCGCTTCTGCCGGCTGGTCATCCCGATCATGAAGCAGCGCGGCGGCGGGCGCATCGTCAACGTGACGACGGTCGGGGGCAAGGCCCCGCGGCCCCAGGCGCTGCCGACCAGCGTGACCCGGGCCGCCGGCATCAACCTCACCAAGTCGCTGGCCCTCGAGTACGCGGCCGACCGCATTCTCGTCAACACCGTGTGTCTCGGCATCGCCAAGAGCGCCCAGCTCGCCCGGCGGGCCAAGGACGGTGACCTCGACACCCACTGGCGGGAGCTGGGCAAGCGCGTCCCGGTTGGGCGGCTGGGCGAGCCCGAGGAGTTCGCCGACCTGGTGGCTTTCCTCGTGTCCGAGCGGGCCGGCTACATCACGGGCAGCGCGGTAAACTTCGACGGCGGGGCGTCGGCGGTCGTTTAACAGCGACCGTCGAGGGCTTTTCACAACGGCGACGTTGCGGGGTCTTACGGGTCAATGGGTCAACAGCCTTTCGAGACCATCCTGGAAGCTCATCATGCGGAGATCTATCGGTACCTCCGCCGGGTCACCTCGCGCGCCGCCGAAGCCGACGACCTTTCCCAGGAAACCTTCCTGCGCGCCTATCGCGCGTATCGGGCCCTGCCGTCGGACGCGAACGTGAGGGCCTGGCTGTTCACCATCGCCACCAACCTCGCCCGGAACCACTTCCGCTCCGAGGGGCGTCGAAGCCGCGCCCATGCCGCGGTCATCGTCTCCCGGAGCGCTCTCGATGACGGGGCCGGGCCCGAGGGCGAAACACTCTTCAACGAGACGCGGGCACGCGTCGAAGCGGTGGTGGAGCGGCTGCCGCTTCGCCAGCGCCTGGCCTTCATATTGAGGAAAATCCACGACGTCGACTACGAAGTCATTGCGCGTAGCCTGGACTGTTCGGCGGAGACGGCGCGGGCCCACGTGTTTCAGGCCCTCCGCAAGATCCGCCAGAGCCTGGGCGAATCGCAGCAGATGGAGATCCAGCGATGAACCAACCGCGCGTGTGCTCCAATATCGAGCCCGACATCGTCGCCAGCGCCACCGGCGACTCCGATCCCGTCACCGACGAGCGCGTGCAGCGGCACATCCACCGCTGTCCCCCCTGCGCCGGCGAATACCAGCGGTATCGGGCTATCGAGGGTGTCGTGGGGGCGATCCGGCGAGTTCCGATCCCCACGGTAGCCGTCGGACGGGCGCGAAAGCGCCTCGAGGCGAGCCTCCAGGGACTTCGACACCGCACCATCGCGTACCGCATCTTCCCCTCCCCGCTGGGCCAGATCCTGATCGGACAATCGGAGCAGGGCGTCTCGCTGGTCGAGTACCTGGGTTCGCGCGGGGACGTTCGACATTCGCGGCTCGCCCACATGCGCGGCGTGGAGGCCGTCGAGGATGGCGCCGAGGTCGAGGCGCGCTACCGGGAGCTGATGGAGTATCTCGAGGGCAAGCGCACGCGGCTCGAATGGCCACTCGATCTCCGGCTCGTCCGCAGCGACTTCCACCGACACGTGCTCTCCGCCACCTCGGAAATCCCGTACGGCGCCGTGACGTCGTACGCCGGCCTCGCCTGCCAGGTCGGGAAGCCCACAGCCGCTCGGGCGGTGGCGCAAGCGCTCCGATGGAATCCGCTGCCGATCGTCATCCCCTGCCACCGCGTCATCGGGACGTCCGGCGCGCTCACCGGCTACGCCGGCGACAAGCTCGGGCTCAAGCAACAGCTCCTCAGCACCGAGGGCGTTCGCACGCAGAAAACGACCATCCCGCGAAATTCCATGTACGTCTCCTTCCCCGGCGAGACGTTCTACTGCCTGCCGTCGTGCTCCTGGATTCCCACGTCCGAGCATCCGCATCGCTTGATCTTCTTCGGAACACGGGACCGGGCAGAAGCGTCCGGCCGAACGGCCTGCGGCGACTGCCGCCCCGATCTCCACCCGCTCACGAACTAGCTCGACGATTTCACGCCGGCCTCCGCCCGGGGTTCTCCCAGGTGAGGAGGCAACCATGCTGGAGCTGCTGGCCGCTATCGCCATCGCGCTGCTTCCCTTCCTGGTCGTCGCCGGCCTGCTCGTCGTCGCCGAGCGCGTGCAACGTCGTCGCGAACGCGTCACGGCGCGCCAGGTCTCGATCACCGACGCCATTCACCAGGAGCTCGGCGCCGTCGTGGCGCCGACCGTCGAGAAGTCCCCGTGGGGGCCGTGGCGTGTCGTGATCCCCGTGCGCTTCGAGGATCCGGGCTTCGCCAGCCACGTCCTCGCCGTGGCGCACCGTGCGCTGGCTGGTTCGTCGGCATCGTTCCAGATCGTCCTGGTGCCGCAGGTGGTGGCGCGGGGGCAGCACTGATGGAGTACAACGAGTACGCCACTCAGGTGCTGATCAAGCAGCGTCATGCCGAGCTCATGGCGTCGGCGCACCGCGAAGCCGTGGCGCGGGCGGCAAGGTCGGAGAGAGCGCGGCGCCGGTCGCTCCGCGTCGCGCTCGGCACCGGCCTCATCCGCTGGGGCGCCTGGCTCCTGCGCGGGCGCTATCCAAGCACGTCATTGCCCTGAAGCCTGGAGATTGGCGGACGCCCGGGGCCCGGCGGAATGATCGGCCGGGCCTCGGGCCGGATGGAAGCGCTCAGAACGTGACGACGCTGCGCGCCACCTCGCCCCGCTCGAGCGCGGCGTACGCCTCGTTGATCTCCGTGAACGGATAGGTGCGCGTGAGCAGCTCGTCGAGCTTCAGCTTCCCGGCTCGGTAGAGCGCGATCAGCTTCGGGATGTCGATGGCGGGCCGGCTCGAGCCGTACACCGAACCGGTCAGCACCCGCTCCTCGTACACGAGCGACATCACCGGAACCGAAACCTCCATCGTCATCGGCGCGACGCCGACCACCACGCACACGCCGCGCTTGGCCAGGCAGTCGTAGGCCTGGCGCATCGTCTTCGGCAACCCGATGACCTCGAACGCGTAGTCGACGCCGCGGCCGCTCGTCAGCGCGCGCACCGCCGCGACGGGGTCGCCGTCGGACGCGTTGACGACGTGCGTCGCTCCGAACTCGCGCGCGTACTCGAGCTTCTTCGGCACCAGATCGACGGCGATGATCTTCTCGGCGCCGGCGATGGCAGCGCCCTGAACCGCGTTGAGCCCGACGCCTCCGGCGCCGAAGACGACGACGCTGGCACCCGGCTTCACCCTGGCGCAATTGACGACCGCGCCGTAGCCGGTGATGACCGCGCAGCCGAGCAACGCGGCCTTGTCGAGCGGCAGATCGTCGGGGATCTTGAGCACGGCCTTCTCCGGCACGACCGAGTATTCCGAGAACGTGGACACGCCGGCAAAGTGCTTGATCTCGCGCCCGCTCAGCGAGAAGCGCGTGGTGCCGTCGAGGAAGCGCCCGGTCATGCGCACCTGCGAGCCGGCATTGCACAGCGCGGGCCGGCCATCGCTGCAGAACTCGCAGACGCCGCACGACAGCCGCCACAGCGGGATCACGTGATCGCCGGGCTGGAGCGACGTGACCCCGGGGCCGACGTCGGCCACGACGCCGGCGCCCTCGTGGCCGAGGATGGCGGGCAACGAGGCCACCAGGTGTCCGGTCATCGCGTGCAGATCGCTGTGGCACACGCCGCCGGCCGCCATGCGGATCAAGACCTCGCCGGCTTGCGGGGCCGCCACGTCCACGTCACACAGCTCCAGGCGCTTGCCGACCTCGAAGAGCACTGCGGCCTTGGCTTTCATCTGAGATCCCCCTTTTGCATGTCGACCAACCAACGGCTGACGGCGTCCGCGAAGGCCGCCGGATCGTCCAGGATCACGTGATGCCACGCGTCTTTCACTTCGACGAAGCTTCCCTGCTGCAGAACGGCGGTCACGCGCTCGCCGGCCTCTCGTGGCATGACGACGCTGCTCTCGCCCCGGATGACGAGGGCCGGGCACCGGATGCGAGACAGAAACGACCAGGGGTCGAGCGGAGGGTGGAGGAATACGTGGCGATCGAAGGCGAACGTGAACGCGCCATCTCTCTCGACGATCCCAGTCTCAGCGAGGTGACGCAGGACACCCGCGGGCGCGCGTGTCTCCGGTGGCGTGAGGCGAAAACGCGCGCCCGCCTCGTCGAGGTTCGCGAATGCCGGCGCCGGGCGCTCGGCCATGACACGGGCCCGCTCGGACATGGCGTCGGTCCAGCCGGTGAGCATGTCGCCGATGACGAGCGCGCCGACGCGTTCGGTGTGACGCGCGGCGAGCATCGACCCGACGTACGCTCCCATCGAGTGCCCGACGACGATCGGCGCCCGCCAGCCGAGGACGTCGAGTCCGGCGATCACGTCGGCCACGTAGTCGACGAAGTGATAGGCGGGTAGCATCGCATGCCCACTGTGGCCATGACCCCGGAAGTCGAGTGCCACGATGTGGAAGGTGTCTTCCAGTAACGCGGCCATCCCGTCCCACCAGTGACTGTGAGCCGCCAGCGAGTGGAGCAGAAGCATCGCGGGCCGCTCTCGAGCGCCCCACTCCCACGCCGCGAGCCGCAAGCCGCGGGCCTCGATCGCTCGCGTGGCGCCGCACGTTCCGACGTTATTCATCGAATCTCGGCGTCATCACGTCGGTGGCTGGCAGGTCTTCACCTTCGACGTCTCCGACTCGCTGGACGAGGACGGGGACGTGATGACGATGATCGCCGCGCTCTTCGTCGTCCGTCCCGATCGGCGCGCGATGTCGGCCACCGCGCTGGCCGACCTCCGCGTGTTCGAGGCGCACCCCGAGAGCCGCTTCAGCATCGGCGGCGTGCTGACACGTGTCTCCCCGTTCCCCAGCTTCCAGGTTCTGAGCCATTCGCTTCTCACGTCAGCGTCGGACTCACTGCGTGGCTCCGGCGACGACGATCGCTTCTCGCCGGAGACGCTGCGCGCTCTCGGCCTGCCGAGGCAGTGACCTTACTCTAGCCGCCCCCGCTGCACCAGCGGCTCGAGCCGCGCGACGGCCAGCGCCGTCACCACGACGATCACGCTCAGGAGCCGCCACGACCACGCGTAGTCTCCGCTGGCCTGCAGCACCGCCCCGAACACGAGCGGCCCCACCAGCACGCCCGACCACGTGAAGACGACGGCGACGCCGGTCAGGAGCCCGGCGTACCGCGGGCCTCCGACCTCAGCAACGAGCGCGAAGTAGAGTCCGACCCAGCCGAACGCGCCGGCGCCGGCCAGGAACGCCAGCGGCGCCGCCAGCACGCTCGGCACGACGGCGCCGAGCGAGAACACGACGTACGCGAGGGCGCCGGTGAGCGCCGTGATGACCACGCCGGGCCGCCGCCGGCTGCGGAAGAAATGATCACTGGCGAAGCCCCACCCGAGCCGCGCAAGCGTGCCGCCGAGCTGGGCCAGCGCGAGGAGCTGACCGGCTGCCACCGGCGACACGTCGAACGTCTCGCGGGCATAGAGCGCGAGGTACGCCAGAACCGACGCCTGGGCGAGCGAGAGCAGGAAGCCGGCCGCGAACACGACCTGCACGCCGCGACGGCGCATGACGACACCGAGCTCGCTGAAGCGCGGGCGCTCGACGGGTGCCCGAACGGCGATCAGCGAAGGCGGACGGTACGACACCATGACCGCGACGGCCGACGCGATCGAGAGCAGGCCCGCCACGACGAGGGCATCGCGCCAGCCCAGGCGAAGCGCGATCGGCGGCAGCAACAGCGAGCCGAGGATGCCGCCGATGGTCAGGCCCGTCTGCTTGATGCCCATCGCCATGCCGCGCTCGCGCGCGGGAAACCACTCGACGATCGCGCGTCCCGTCGCCGGATTCGCGACGCTGAAGCCGAAGCCGGCCACAACGAGGCAGCACAGCATGAGGGGCAACGAGCCGGTGAGCCCGGCGAGGGCCACCATCGCCCCCGTGAGCAGTTGACCGAGGCCGAGCGTCCTGCGGACACCGAGCAGATCGGTGAGCCAGCCCGCGGGCAGCGCCATCAGCACGCCACCCAGGTAGACGGCGGGAAGGAAGAACCCGACGTGGGCCCGTGAAAGACGGAGCGACTCGAGGAGGAACGGCGCCAGCGGCGCGACGGCGAGCGCCGACAACGCGCTCAGCGCGAAGGCCGCAGTCACCAGCGCGAGCGCGGCCCAGCGCGAGGTCAGGAGCGCGGGTCTCTCAGCCCAGCCCGGCCGCCTTGAGCGCGGAGTCGATCTGGGCCGGGAAGAATCCGACCAGCCGCTGATCGCCGATGAGGATCACGGGCAGCGACATGACGCCCATCTCGATCAGCTCCTGGCGAGCTTCCGGCGTGCGGCTGAGGTTCTTCTCCGTGTAGGCAATGCCCTTTCGCGATAGATACTCCATCGCCTTGTGGCAGCCCGTTCAGCCGACATTGCTGTAGACGGTCACTTGCGCCGCCATGCGTCCTCCTGGGACTCGGAGTGATCGGCGTTCACCGCCGATCCAGAGTGTACACTGCTCGCGGTGTCCACCGTGTCCGCTCGCGGCGCCGACCGTACCGTGGCCGGCACCCTCGACGTCGCCCGATCGACCGTCATCACCGTCGGCATCGGCGAGACGCTGATCCAGTTCGGCCTCACACCGGTCGTCGCCGTGATCCCCGGCCTCGGCAGCGCGCTCGGCGTCGGCGCCGCCGAGGCCGCCTGGATCCTGACCGTCTTCATCCTGGCGCTGGCCGGCACACTGCTCGTGTGCGGCCGCCTCGGCGATCTCGTGGGCCATCGCCAGATGTTCGGCGCCGGCACGCTCGTGTACGCGTTCGGCGCCATCCTCGGCGGACTCTCACCCGGTCTTGGGATGCTGCTCGTGGCCCGCGCGCTTCAGGGCGTCGGCGCCGCGATGGTGTCCGGCAACAACCTGGCCATTCTCACGGCCGCCGTCCCCACCGAGCAGCAGGGCCGCGCCATCGCGGTGGTCGCCACGACCGCGTCGGTCTTCGCCGTCGTCGGCGCCGGCTTCGGCACGCTGGTGCTCGCGCTCGGCGATTGGCCGCTGCTCTTCCTGGCTCCGGCCCCGCTGGCGCTGTGGGCGACGTGGCGCTCGCGCCGCCTGCCCGACACCACGCGGGGCACGCGAGGCGACGTGGACTGGCTGGGCGCCGCGCTCCTCGCCATCACGATCACCGTGGTCGCGATCGCGCTCAATCATCCGCACGGTACGACGACGTCGGACGTGATGCCCGTCTTCCACGTCGTCCTGCCCGTGATCGCGCTGGCCACCGCGGCGCTCTTCGTGCTGCTCGAGCGACGGCGGAGCGAGCCATTGATGGACTGGCGCCAGCTCCGCCATGGCGGCTTCGCCGCCGCCATCGGCGTCAACACGGTGCTCCACCTCACCATGATGGCCACGATGTACCTGGGGCCCGTCCTCGTCGTGCGCGGGTTGGGACGGTCGACGACCGCCGGAGGCATGCTCATGGTGATGGTGCAGACGAGCGCGATCGCCACGACGTTTCTGGGCGGCTGGCTCTACGATCGGACTCGCGCGCCCTGGCTACGCCCGGCCGCCGCTGGTGTTCTTGCCGCTGGCTTCGTGCTCTGGGGGCTGTCCGGCGTTGCCGGCTCCTACGCCGCGATGCTCGCCGTCGGGCTCTTCACCGGGCTCGGGACCGGCGTGCTGCTCGCCGTGAACAACACGGTCATCATGGGCGCTCTGCCCGATGATTTCCGCGGCGTGGCTTCGGGCATGCTCGAGACGACTCGCCACTTCGCCCACGCCTTCGGCGTCACGATTCCCACGGCGATCCTGAGCCTGGTCGTGACCGGGCTCGCGGGGGCCGGCGGCGACGCTGCCGCACTCCGCTGGGGCTTCTTCTGGTCGTGTCTCGGCATGGCGGCCGTTGCGGGGATGGGCGTCATGCTCGCCCTCGTCCCCGGAGGTGGCAAGACGGTCGCGTCGAGATGAGCCCCGAGCAGGAAAGCTACGTTCCGATCGTCCTCGCGGAGGCCGGGCCCATCGTCGGGATCGTGGAGGTCCACTCAGGAAGGAACTTCCGCGGCGCGCGAGATCGCCATGGGCGGAATCTCGCGCGCCGCATGATGCGTCGGTCAGCGCGGTGCGGCAGCCGCCCGCGTGTCCTTCGACTTCAGCTCGTTACGCACCGACTTCACGCCGGACACTCCGCGCGCGAGATCGGCGGCCCGGTTGCGAGCCCGCGCGTCGGGCACGCTGCCCTTCAGCGTGATCATCCCGGCGTCCGCGCGCACGTTGATGTCAGCCTCCCTGAGCATCGCGTCGGTCTCGAGCCGATTCTTCACCGACTGCTTGATGTCGCCGTCGCGCGCGTCCACGAGGCGCCGCTGGCCCTCGGGAACCACCTGCAGGACGTTGTTCACGCCACGCACGCCGTCGGTGCCACGCGCGATTTGCTCGGCGGCCAGTTTCTCCTCGACCGTCCTGACCTTGCCGCGCAGCGTGACGATGCGATCGTCGGTTTCCACCGTGACCGCCGTCGCCTTCACGCGCTTGTCGGCAAAGAGCCTTGCCTTGGTCTTCGACGTGAGCCAGCTATCCTTGACCGGCGACTGATCGGCCATCGCCAGGCCCGGTCCCCACACCATGCCGGCGATCGCCATGCAGATTGCAATGCGCTTCATGGTCCGCCTCCTCTCGTCAGCGACCACTGCGGCCAGACTTCTCAGGCCTGTCCATTCGCACGGGCTTGCTCTCGAGCTTGTCGGCCTTGTCGGCCCGCTCCATCGCTTCGCCCTTGTCCTTGTCGACCTTGTCCCGGCGATCCAGGCGCGCCACCTTCTTCTCCGCGCGCTCCACCTCGGCCCGGACGCGGCCGAGCTTGAGGCCAAGATCCTGGGCGATGCGTCCCCAGCCCTCACCGCCCGCTCGCTTGGCGAGAACCTGGTCGAGAGCGCGCTGCTGAGTCAGGCTCTTGTCCTGCTTCATCAGCTCCTGCGAGAACGCCAGGGCCACGGTCGCTTCACCGAAGCCGATCCGGCGATTCCGTAGATTCGTCACGACCGAGGGATCGACCTTGAACTGCTTCGCGATGGTGTCGGTGATCCGCTGCTGGCCTTCGGGTGACATCGCCTTGGCCGCATCGGCGTCGATGCCCTTCGCCTCGGTTTGCAGCCGCTCGGCGTGCTTCATCTCGCCCGGGTCGACCGGCCGCGACGGCTGCGCGGCGGCGACGCTGACGAACAGGAACGCGAGGGCCCCTGCCTGCGCTGCGAAGACCATGAAAGCCTCCCCGGCAGGCCTGCTCCTCGCCCACCAGGGTCCCCTCAAAGCAGCGCCTGTGCCAGGCGTTAACTTGCTGAAATCCTGAGATGTCACCCTGCCGAGGACGCCCTGTCAGTGACAAGGCGACGCGGCCGTCGCGGCGATGACATGCCGTGTTGGCGTTGACAGTCGCCGGGGAACCAAGTAGAGGACCGAAAACCGTGAGCTACCTAGACCGAGCCAGGGAGCTGAGGCCCCGCGTGGCCGCCGCGGCCGATCAGATCGACCGTGAGCGCCGGATCCCCGAGCCCCTGATTGACGCACTGCATGACGCGGGGTTCTTCCGACTCTTGTTGCCGCGGAGCTTCGACGGTGGCGAGCTCGATCCGGTGACCTTCACGCTGGTCATCGAAGAGATCGCCAGGGGTGACGCCAGCACGGCGTGGGTCCTCTGCCAGACGGCGGGCTGCTCGATGACCGCCGCGTACGTGCCGCCCGACGTCGCCCGCGACATCTTCGGCGATCGTCGCGCCGTCATGGCCTGGGGACCGGGACCCAGCTCACGCGCCGTCGTCGCCGACGGCGGCTATCGCGTGACCGGGACGTGGAGCTTTGCGAGCGGCGGCCGTCACGCCACGTGGTTCGGCGGCTATTGCCCGATCTACGAGGCCGACGGCGCCCCGCGCCGGCGCCCGGACGGCAGCCACGAGAGCCGGACCATGCTGTTTCCGGCCAGCCGCGCTCAGATGACCGACGTCTGGCGCGTCATCGGTCTGCGGGGAACCGCCAGCGATTCGTACTCGGTGAGCGATCTCTTCGTGCCGAAGGCGTACTCGATGGCGCGGGACGACGCGTCGGAGCGTCGCCAGCCGGGCGCGCTCTACTGCTTCCCCATCGTCAACCTGTTCGCCTCGGGCTTCGCCGGCGTCGCGCTCGCCATCGCCCGCGCCTGCCTCGACGACTTCGTGGCTCTGGCGCGTGACAAGACACCGCGCGGCATGAGCCGGACGCTGCGCGAGAGCGCCGCGGTCCAGGGCCAGGTGGGGCAATGTGAAGCGCGGCTCCGCTCGTCGCGCATGCTGCTACTGCAATCGCTCGAAACGATCTGGCGCGACGTGGGCAGTCAGGGGGTGCTGAGCCTCGACCAGCGCGTGACCATCCGCCTGGCGGCGACGAATGCCATCCAGAACGCGAAGGAGGTGGTCGACGTCGTCTATCACGCCGCCGGCGGGACGTCCGTCTTCCAGAGCCAGCCGTTCGAGCGTCGCTTCCGCGACATGCACACGGTGACCCAGCAACTGCAGGGCCGGCTGTCACACTTCGAGACGGTCGGTCAGCACCTCCTGGGGCTCGAGCCGGACACGACGTGGCTGTAGGCGCGACAGGGGCGGATCGGTCCGCCCCCGTCCACGACAGGCTTCAGGTCTACCGGGCAGCGATCTTGTGCCAGGTCGAGTTCGAGACTTCCGACGTCTGGACCTGCGGGGTGCCGTCGGCGACCTTCGCCACCGACTTCAGCACTTCGGGATAGGCGCCGCGCTGGTACGCGTCGGCATTTTCCCGCTTCTCCCAGAAGCTGATCGCCACCGCTTCGTTACCGCCATCCGCGGGCAGGAAGGTGATCTCGTCCTTGAAACCCTGCTGCTTCCGGAGGAGCGGAATCACGTCCTTCTCCATCGTCTCGGTGAACTGCGCCACACTGTTCGGCTTGAGATGCATTCGCACTGTACGAGCAAACATGGAGACTCCTTCGCGGCTAAGCAGGGGGGATTTCAGAGGGTCTGACTTAGTTCAGACAGTCTAAAGAGATGAGCAACGGCCCACGTCGCGGCCAGCATGGGCGCATCGGGAGGCGTTGTCAACGACCTTACTCTAGCCAGCCCTGGCGACGATGAACAGGCGCCGGAACGGAAAGAGCGTGCGGCCGTCGGCCCGTCGCGGATACGCACGCGCGGCCAGCTCCGCGTAGCGCGCCTCGAAGCGGCCGCGGTCGGGCTCGTCGAGCGCCGCGAGCAGCGGCACGAGCCAGCTTCCCTTCACCCACTCCTTCACGGGATCGACGCCCTGCAAAACTTGCAGATACTCGATCTCCCAGATGTCGAGCGCGGCCGTCCGCGAGGACAGGAGATCGAAGTAGAAGCTCGGCTCCGCCACCGGATTCGGCCGGAGCAACGGCTCGAGCGTTTCGCGCCATGGTCCGTTGCGGACCGCGTCCATGATCAGCGTGTGAGACGGCGCGCCGAAGTTCCGCGGGAGCTGAACGGCGAGGACGCCGCCCGGCTTGAGCCCCGACAGCAGCGCGGGAAAGACGCGATCGTGGTCGCCGAGCCAGTGGAGCGCGGCATTCGAGTAGATGACGTCGGCCGGGCGTGGCGGCCGCCACGTCGCCAGATCAGCCCGCTCCCAGGTGATCGCGGGAGCCGCGACGGCGGCCTTGGCGAGCATCTCCGCCGACTCGTCGATTCCCGTGATGCGCGCGTTCGGCCAGCGCGTCCGGAGGAGTTGCGTGACGTTGCCAGCCCCGGCGCCCAGATCGTAGACCTCTGCTGGATCTTCGACGTCGATGCGGTTCAGCAGATCGACGGCCGGTCGCAGCCGCTGGCCGGAGAACTTGAGGTACTGCGAAGGATCCCAGGGTGTCATTCGTGGACCTCGCTCAGGGCTCGCGCGAGATGCGCCGCACCCAGTAGAGGCGCGCCAGACGCATCACGCCGTCGGCCGGCACTCGCTGCAGCTTCACCGTCATCCCCTGCACGCCGCTCACCACGCCGTAGGTCTGGAACAGGCGGATGTGAAAGTCCTCGGGCGCGAAGCCGAGCGTCACGGCCACGTTCACGAACGGCTCCCGGCCCATGGCCCGGGCCAGATCGGGGTCCAGCCGCCCCGGAGCCGCCATCCATATATATAGCTCCCAGGCCGCCCCGGCCAGGATGACCCCGGCCAGGAAGGCGACGGTCCGGTGGCGCAGGTACCTCACGTGATCGAGACGAGGCCCCAGCGCTCGATCGTGCGGCGCTCGAGCGGCCGCAGCAGCAGGCGGTCGGTGAGCAGCCACAGGACGCCGATGACGATGATGCCGACCAGGATCGTGTCGCTCTGGAGGAAGTTGGCGCCGTTGTAGATGAGGAAGCCGAGGCCGGTGCTGGTCGCGATCATCTCGGCCGCGATCAGGGCGCGCCAGCCGAAGCCGATCGACATGCGGATACCGGTGACGACACTGGGCAGCGCCCCGGGGATCAGCACCTCCCAGATGACGTCGCGGCGCGACCCGCCCATCGTCAGCACGGCCTGCTCGAAGATGCGCGGCACGGCACGCACGCCGACCAGCGTGTTGAAGAAGACCAGGAAGAAGATCGTGTTGAACATGATGAAGGTGACGCTCGTCCAGCCCAGGCCGAACCACGTGATGGCCAGTGGCAGCCAGGCGATCCCGGACAGCGCGTTGAAGAACCCGACGATCGGCTCCACCACCGGCGCCAGCCGGCGATTGAGCGCGACGAGGACGCCGAGGCCGACGGCCAGCGGCACGCCCGCGACGATGCCGAGGAAGACGCGGCCGAGACTGGCCGCGATGTCGATCCACAGCGAGCCGTCGCTGGCCAGCTCGGTGGCGACCCGTATGACGTCGCCGGGCGGAGGCAGGAAGATCGGCTGAACGAACCCGAGCCGCGTCACCAGCCACCACACGGCGATCAGCACGGCGAACGGCAGGGCCCCGCGTGCGCCGGCCTTCACCGCTGGATCAGGCCCCAGCGAGCGATGGTCGCTTCCTCCAGCGGGCGCAGCAGGAAGTAATCGAGGACGAGCCAGAGCCCGCCGACGAGCATCTCGGCGGCGATCAGCGCTCGCCAGCCATAGGCGAGTCCCAGCCGCAGGCCGGTGGCGATCGATGGCAGGGCGCCCGGCAGCACCACATCGCGGACGATGCGCCACCGGGACGCCCCGAGCGTCCGCAGCGCGTTCACGTAGAGCGGCGGCACGCTGCGCACGCCGAGCATCGCGTTGAAGATCACCGGAAACAGCAGCGTGTAGTTCACGGCCACCAGGATCGTCCGCTCGCTGAACCCGAACCACACCAGGAAGAGCGGCAGCCAGGCGATGCCCGAGACCGACTGGAAGAAGTTGAGCAGCGGATAGAAGAAGTCGGCGACCCGCCGGCTCATGCCGAGGAGCAGTCCCGCCGGCACGCCGACGACGAGCCCGAGCACCGCCGCGGTCAAGATCCGGCGCAGGCTCTCGGCGACGTACGTGGGGAGAATGCCCTTACGGACCAGCTCGCCGAAGGCGCTCACCACCGCCGTCGGCGGCGGCAGGAAATACGCCGGTACGGGCAGCGTCGCCGCCATCAGGCTCCAGGCGCCGAAGAAGCCGGCGAGGACGACGAGCCACGTCATCACGGCCTCGCGCCGGAGCATCACACCTCCTCTCTCACCAGCCGGAGCACGTGATCCTTGATCCGCGAGAACGCTGGATCGGACGTGAAGAGCGTCCACGTCCGCCTGGCCCGCGGGATGTCGATCGGCACGAGCGTCTTCACGCGGCCGGGGCGGCGCGAGAGCACGCAGCAGCGGTCGCCCAGGAACACGGCCTCCTCGACGTTGTGGGTGACGAACAGGATCGTCTTGCCGGTGGCCTGCGCGATCGTGTTCAGCTCTTCCTGGAGCGTGATGCGCGTCTGCGCATCCACGGCGGCGAACGGCTCGTCCATCAGCATGACCTCGGGATTCGCGGCCAGCGTGCGCGCCACCGCGACGCGTTGCTTCATCCCGCCCGAGAGCTCGTGAGGATATTTCGTCTCGAAGCCCTTGAGCCCGACCAGCTCGACGAAACGGCGGACGGTGGCGGCGCGCTCGCTCCGGTCCACCCGCTGGATCTCGAGGCCGTGGGCGATGTTCCGCTCGACCGTGCGCCAGGGCAGGATGGCGAACTCCTGGAAGACGACGCCGCGATCGGGGCCGGGGCCCTTCACCGGCCGGCCGTCCACCAGGACGGCGCCGCGCGTGGGCCTGAGCAAGCCGGCCAGGATGCCGAGCAGGGTGGATTTGCCGCACCCGCTCGGCCCGACCACCGTGAGGAACTCGCCCTGAGCCACGTCGAGGTCGAGGCCGTCGAGGGCCAGCACCCGCTCGCGCGTGAAGGGATTGACGTACTCGTGACCGAGCCCGGCGAGCACGATCTTGGCGGGCACGCGCTCAGGGCACCGTCTTGAGGTCCGCGAAGAGCTCCGGGTGCTCCTTCATCACCTTCTCGATGAACCGCGGCTCCATCCCCTGCTGCCACGGCAGCGCCGTGCGCAGCTTCTTCTGCTCGATGAGGATGCGGACGTTCTCCTCCCAGGCGGCGATCGTGTGCCGGGTGATGCGCGGATCGAACGTCAGGTTGCGGATGGCCGTCTTGGCCACGGGCAAGTCGAGCCCGGGGATCCAGCGCGTGGCGATCTCGGCGCCCTCGTCGAGGTGCTGGCGCGTGTACTGGGAGGCTTCGGCGAACGCCAGCACGAACCGCTCGACGAGCTGCGGGTCTTTGTCGATGATGTCGTTCCGGACGCTGATGTTGATGTAGTAGCCGACGTAGCCGCCGCCGCGCGCGACGAGCTGGGCGTCGGGCACCTTGGCGCCGACCAGCGAGCCATACGGCTCCCAGACGGCGACGGCGTCCACGCTCCCGCCCTGGAGCGTCGAGACCGTGTTGCCGGGCATGACATTCAGCAGCGTCACGCGCTCGCGCGCGATCCCCTTCTTCTTCAGCGCCGCGCCCAGGTACTCGTCGGCGGTGCCGCCGACCGGCGTGCCCACGCGCTTGCCGGCGAGGTCCTCGAGCTTCGTGATGCCGCTGCCCTTGCGCGTCCACACGCTGACGGGCTCGTCGGAGTGCATCGTCGTGCGATCGCCCATCGAGCCCACGACGCCCTTGGCGGTCATCCCGCGCTCGACGGCCAGCGGAAAGTTGGAAAACGCGGCGCCGACGAGCTGAGCCTCGCCCGCCTGCAGCGCCTTCGACATCTCCTGGCCCGTGCTCAGGATCTTCAGCTTCACGTCGACGCCGTGCTTGAGGAAGATGCCCTTCTCGACGCCGACGAAGCTCGGCACGTGGTTCATGTTGCTGCCGATGGCTGCGGTGACCGTCGTGGGCGTCTGCGCGCGGGCGCCCGGCGCAACCACGACGACGGCGCCGGCGGCCATCGCGGCGAGGAAGGGCTTCATGCGGTCACCTCGCGAGGGGATCGGAGCGGAGCTGGAACTTCACGACCTTGCTCGTCGTTCCCTTGCCGCCTTCGACGTGGAACGGCGTCCGCGTGCTGTACGTCGCCCACAACCCCTTGCCTTTCCAGCCTGCACTCGGGTCGTCGATGCGCCCGTCCATCCACTTGGTGTAGAAGCCCATCGGATAGGGGACACGCAGGTTGACGAACTGGCCGTTCACGAGGGCGAGCAACGACTCGTTGGCGTTGCCGGTGGCGATCGGCACGTTCCTGCCGAGCCCGAACGTGTCGAACTGATCGACCCAGGTGTAGTAGCTGGCCTCGGCGCTGCCCGACTCGGTCACCTTTCTGAGCTGGGGCCCGGGAAACGGATAGAGCGTCCAGCCCTCGGGGCAGTGCTGTCCCGTGGCCGTCGGCCCGTTGAGTGGCCCCTGGCACTTGCGCCGGTCGAAGCTCGCGAGGTGTCCGCTGGAGAGCGGCGTCCAGGCGACACCGTTCCGATCGATGTCCATACCGCGCGGGCCGTACCCCGGCATCGGCGGCTCGAAGACTTCGGCCAGCGCGGTCGCCGGCGGATTCGATCCCGGGTTCAATCGAATGACGTAGCCGGGAAAGCCGAGCACCGAGCCCCAGATCGTTCCGTCGACCGGACTGACCCCGACGCCGTAAAAGGCCGCGGCGACCCGCCTGTCCTTCGTGGGATCGACCGGCTGATTCGGCTCGACGTAGTCATCACGCTTGCCGTTCCCGTTGGTGTCGAGGACGAGCGCGGTCCATCCCTGCGACTTCGCCTCGTCACCGGTCTCCTCGAACGCCTTGCGGTTGAGCCAGCCGATGACGCCACTCTGCGGGCCGCCCGCGCTCGTCCACAGCGTGTTGTTGGCATCCTCGGCGAAGACCAGGTGGTGGGTCGGGAAGCACGTGCGGATCAGCGTGATCTTCCCGGTCTTCGGATCGTACATGGAGAGATGCCGGTTCGACGTCTCGATGGGCGTGAGCTTCGCCGACGGGTGCTCCGACCCCTTTTTGCAGAAGTCGGGATTGGCCGGCGCGCCGACGCGCGACGTGAACCAGACCCGTCCTTTCTCGTCGAGCATCGGGTTGTGCATGCTGCTCTGGCTGTCCCAGATCGGCTCGGGACCCCAGTACGGCGACGGGAGCATCGCGTTCTGCTTCGACGAGGGCGTCTTGGGATCGCGCACGAGCATCTTGACCTGCGTCGCCTTGTGCTTCACCGGATCGAGCACCGGGAAGAGGTCCGTACTCTCCTCGGTCGCGCCGTAGATCTGGCCGTTGGCGTTGACCCGCGGGTTGCGCTTGTCGGTGGAGACCTCGTCGTGCAGGTAGTCCTTGGGCCCGGCCCAGTCCCAGAGGGTGATGACGACGTTGCGCTCGACGCCCTGCGGCCGCGACGGCTGCGAGGCCGGCAGCTCACCGGCGGCGATCCGATCGGTCCAGTCGGCGAACTGCTTCAAGGCGCGCGAAGGATCGAGCCGGCCGAGATTGGTGGTCATCTGGATCATCGCCTGGCCGGACTGGATGCGGCGCTGCCACGCGTCGACGGAGGAATCGAACGAGCCCAGATCCTTGAGAATCGTGCGCGTCGCCTTGTTGCCGAGCTGATGACAGGTGTAGCAGCCGTTGGTCTTGACGACGTCCAGCCACTGAGCCTGGCTCTTCACGGCGGCGATGGGAAATTCGCTCTTGTCCGGGACCTCGAGCATCGAATACCAGTAGATCGCCGGATAGTATTCGGCCGCGGCCGCGGGGCTCGGCGCCGTCACCGCTCTCAGGTTGAGCACCTTGCCCGGCGAGGTGCGAATCTTGGGCGAGTCGATCAGTCCGTAGCCGCGCACCCAGACGTTGTAGCCGACCTTGGGAAGATCGGGCATGAGATAGCGGCCCTGGTCATCCGTCACGACGATCTTGGCGAACCTCGTGGGAAGGTCCGTCGTCTCCGCGATGACCCAGACGCCGGCTTCGGGTCCCTTCACGCTGGTGACGACGCCCCCGAGATCATTCGCCCCTGGTCGGATCGCCGGGTCGATGGTCTGCTGAGCGGTCGGCCGGCTCTGCCCGGTCGCCAACAGCACGACGATGACGAGCGCGACCACATTGACGCACACACCCCGTGTCGTCCTCATGTGCAGCGTCCTCCCGTCGACAGCGCCCACAGTCGGGAATTCGAGGTGCCGACTCGCGACGAGCGTGGAGTATACTCCGCCCACATTTCGTAGGAGGTGCTCGATGTTACGCCGACTGACATTCTTCGCCTTGTTGACGTTCGCGGTCGTGACAACCGCCTCGGCCCAGTCGCCGTCGATGCCAGGGATGCCATCGATGCCGGCCGGCATGGTCATGCTCACGCCCGATGAGATGAAGTGGGGCGATGGCCCGGCAGCGTTGCCGCCCGGGCTGAAGATGGTGTTGCTCGAGGGCAACCCCGGACAGCCGGGACCGTTCACCCTCCGGTACAAGTTCCCCCCTAACTACAAAGTCCCGGCTCACACGCATCCCGCGGACGAGCACGTGACCGTCATCTCCGGAACGTTCTACGCCGGCCACGGTTCGAAGCTGAGCGAGGCGGAGAGCAAGGCGTTTCCGCCAGGCGGCTTCTTCATCGCGAGCGCCAAGACCCCGCACTTCGCCTGGTCGAAAGAAGAGACGGTCGTCCAGGTCCACGGCTTCGGCCCGTCCGGAATCACGTACGTCGATCCCGCCGACGATCCGCGGAAGAAGTAAGGAGGCTCGATCAAGACGTCCCTGCTGACGACCGTCCCCGAGATGATGGAGTGGGGCCTGCGGGGCCCCGCGCTGCCGCGGCGGCGCGCGTTCGGGATGCGCGTCGGCGCGATCGCGCTCTTCCTCGCGTCGTGGGCGCTCGTTGCGGGAGTCGTCGAGGCCCTCGGGCTCGTCAATCCGATCTTCCTGCCCGGGCCGTGGCTCGTCATCGGCAAGGTCGTGGAGCTCGCGTCGAACGGCCAGCTCTGGGCTCACGTGGGCGCCACGCTTCAGCGCGTCGCCCTGGGCTTCAGCTCCGGCGCCGTGCTCGCGCTCGCCGTCGGTCTGCCCGCCGGACACTTCCGTTCCGTCCGGCGTGCCGTCGAGCCGGTCGTCGAGCTGCTGCGCCCGATCCCGCCACTCGCAATGCTGCCGCTCTTCATCGTGTGGATCGGCATCGGCGAGGAGTCCAAGGTCGGCTTCATCACGTACGCGACGTTCTTCCCGATGTTCCTCACCACCGTCCACGCCGTCCGCCGGATCGATCCGCTCCTCGTGCGCGCGGCCCAGAGCCTCGGGGCCCGGCCGCGCCAGCTCTTCTTCCGCGTCCTGCTGCCAGCGGCGCTCCCCGAGATCCTCACGGGCATGCGCCTCGGGCTGGCGCTGTCGTTCTTCGTCATCGTGATCTCGGAGTTCATCGGCGCCGAGCACGGCCTCGGCTATCTGATCAACGACGGGCGCAACTTCTTCCTGGTCCCGCAGATGCTGGGCGCGGCCGTCGTGCTCGGCCTCCTCGGCTATGCCGGCAACGCGCTGGTCCGGCTGCTGGAGCGTCGCGCGCTCCGCTGGCAGCATCCCGCGTGAGCATCCAGGTCCAGGGCGTGTCGAAGTCGTTCACCGCCGGCGGCGCGAGGCACGCCGCGTTGACGGACGTCGACCTCGACGTGGCCGAGCGCGAGCTGATCTGTATCCTCGGGCCCTCGGGCTGCGGCAAGTCCACGCTCCTCAACATCGTCGCCGGCTTCCTCCCGCCGACGTCGGGCCGCGTGCTCGTCGACGGCCGGGCCATCAGCGGCCCCGGCGCCGACCGTGGCGTGGTCTTCCAGGAATACGTGCTCTTCCCGTGGCTCACGGTCGCCGGCAACGTGGCGTTCGGTCTCGAGCTGAAGGCCGTACCCTCCGACGAGCGGATGCGCATCGTCAGGCACTACCTCACGCTGGTCGGCCTCAACGCCCACGCCGACAAGTACCCGGTCCAGCTCTCGGGTGGGATGAAGCAGCGGGTGGCCATCGCGCGAGCGCTCGCTAACGATCCGGCGATCGTGCTGATGGACGAGCCGTTCGGCGCCCTCGACGCCCAGACCCGCGAGGTGCTCCAGGACGAGCTCTCGCGCATCCAGTCGGTCGAGCCCAAGACGATCCTGTTCGTGACGCACTCGATCCGCGAGGCCGTGTACCTCGCCGATCGCGTGGTCGTGATGACGTCGGCGCCGGGACGGATCAAGCAAGTGGTCCCGATCAAGCTCGGCGAGACGCGCGACCGCTTCGCCGCGGAGTTCACGCAGTACGAGAGCGAGCTCACGCGGCTCGTGAAGGAAGAAGTCGCCAAGGTGCACGAGTGATCGCGCTGCTTGCGACCCTGGCCGGCTGGGCGATCGTCACGTACGGCAACGCCGCCCTCGGCGTGGTGAATCCCGTGCTGCTGCCCACGCCGGGCGCCGTCGCCGCCGTCCTGGTGGACGCGATCCGCGACGGCAGCTTGCTGCGGCACGTGCTGACCTCGCTCGTGCGCGTCGCCGAGGGCTTCGGCCTCGCCGCGCTGGTGGCGCTCGTCGCCGGTCTGCTGGCCGGCATCTGCACGCCGGTGCGACTGCTGATCGAGCCGGTCATCGAGTTCGTGCGGCCCATCCCACCGCTGGCCTTTCTGCCCATGTTCCTGGTGTGGTTCGGCCTCGGCGAGACGTCGAAGGTCGCGTTCATCGGCTACACGACGGTCTTCCCGATGTTCGTGGGCATCGCGGCCAGCGTGCTGAGCGTCGACGTGATGCTGCTGCGCGCCGCGGCCAGCCTGGGCGCGCGCCGTCGTGAGCTGATCCGGCGCGTGGTCATCCCCGCCGCGCTGCCGGGGATCATCGTGGCGCTCCGCGTGGGCTTCGGCCTCGCGCTCTTCGTCATCGTCGGCGCCGAGTTCATGGGCGCCGACGCCGGGCTCGGCTATCTCATCATGGAGGGCCGCACGTTCTTCAATCCGGCCCAGATCGTCCTGGGGGCGCTGGTGCTCGGCCTCCTCGGGTCGCTCGTCAACTGGCTGCTGCTCGCCCTCGAGCGGCGGATCGTTCCTGCTCAGAAAGGAGCCTGACATGCCCCTGCTGCTCGCCGTCCTGATCGCGTTCCTGACTCTCGCCGCCGGTGATGTCTTCGCCCAGGCCAAGCTCGAGATGACCGAGGTCGACGCCTGGCTCGTCCGCGATCCCCAGATGTCCTCGCAGTTCGCGGTGGCCGACCAGATGGGCTACTTCAAGGCCGAAGGGCTCAAGATCAACCCGCGCTGGTACATCGCGGGCACCGATCTGCCGTCCATGTGGGGCGCGGGCAACATTCACCTCGGCACCGCGACGGCCACCATGGTCGTGCCGATCGCCGCCTCCGGCCAGGCGATCTACAACATCGCGCCCCAGAGCGACATCGCCGGAGCGCAACAGATCATCCTCGGCAAGCGCGGCCAGGAGATCGTGCGCTCGCCGAAGGACCTCGAGAAGATCAAGATCGGGATGCCGAAAGGCGCGTCGGTGACGATGGCGCTGCAGGCCATGGCCAGGGACACCGGCGTCGACTTCAGCAAGCTGCAGTTCGTGAACCTGGCCCCGCCCGACTGCGTCACGGCGTTGGCCAAGGGCGACATCGACGCGATGGCGGGGTGGGCACCGTGGGTCTTCAACGCGGTCAAGCAGGCCGGCGGCAAGTTCTACTTCAGCGGCAACAAGAGCGCGATCCCCGGCAAGGAAGGCCAGGTCGACTGGATCCTCGTCCACGCCGGCGTCGTCGCCAGCGGCAAGATGCTGAAGGAGAATCCGAACACGCTGAAGGCCGTGCTGCGCGCGCTGGAGAAGGCCACCGACACCATCAACACCAACCGCGAGGCGGCCGTGAAGATCGTCGCCCGGGAGATGAAGCTCGACGAGGCGCTCGCGCGCGACATCATGGCGCTCAACATCTACTCGATGGAGACCAACGACAAGATCGTGCGGGGCATGGGCGACTTCATCGACTTCCTCTATTCGCTCGACCGCATCAAGCAGAAGTTCCCGCCCGAGCAGGTGCTCTACACGAAGCTGCTGGAAGAGGTCGATCCCAAGCTGGTGCGCTGGAAGTCGAAGACCGAGGTCAAATGATCCAGGGCGTTCACCTCGTCGGGAGCGTGCCGCTGGCCAGCGCGGAGGTCGTCTTCCGCACGGTCGCGGGCGAGATCGGCGATCGGCTCCGCCGCATTCCCGACGGGGAGACCGGCCCGCGCTCCGACTGGATCGTGTGGCAGCTCCCCGTCTTCACCTCCCAACCCCAGCTCGAGGTGGTGCCGCCGGGACCGGATAGCTGGCGGCCGCTGCCACGCGTGCGCGTGGCCGAGGGCGCGCGGGCCGACAGCGTGATCTTCGAGGCGCTGGGCTACGCCGACGCGGCCATCGCCTCCTATCGCGTCTTCGCGCGCCTCAAGCGCGACGGCCACATCCCCGTGGCCTGCCGGTTCCAGGTGAGCCTGCCCACGCCGATCGCGCCGGTCACCGCGTTCGTGGTGCCCGATTACCAGGGCGTGCTGGAGCGTGCGTACGAGGAGCGATTGCTGCGCGAGCTCAGGCTCATCCTCCAGGAGGTCCCGCACGATCAGCTCGCCGTCCAGTGGGACACCAACTTCGAGTTCGCGATGCTGGAGGGCCTCTTTCCGGTCTGGTTCGAGGACGTGAAGGGCGGCATCCTCGAGCGCCTCCTGCGGCTGTCGCGTCGGGTGCCGCCCGACGTCGAGCTCGGCTATCACCTCTGCTACGGAGACGTCCGGCATCGCCATTTCAAGGAGCCGGCGGACACCCGGAAGCTCGTCGACGTCGCCAACGTGCTGGCCGGCAGTCTGGGCCGCCCGCTCAACTGGATCCACCTGCCCGTTCCGCGCAATCGCGACGACGAGGCGTATTACGCGCCGCTCGGCGAGCTTCGCCTGCGGGCCGAGACCGAGCTCTATCTTGGTCTCGTCCACCACACCGACGGCGTCGAGGGCACGAGACGCCGGATCGACGTCGCCAGCCGCTTCGCCTCGGGCTTCGGCATCGCAACCGAGTGCGGCTGGGGCCGGCGCGCGCCCGCGACCATCCCCGAGCTGTTGCGCATCCATCGAGAGCTCAGCACACCGATCCAGCAGCCGGGCGGGCCGCGCCATCCCTTCGTGTGGCCCGTCGAGAACCACGGCTGGTACAAGAACCTCGATCCGACGGTGGAAGACCTGGCCCGGCACCTGACCGACGGCCAGCTCCTGATCGACTATTCGGGCGGCACGGGCATCCTGCTCGACCGGCTGAAGCTCCGCATCTTCGACCGTCAGGTCGGCGTGCTCATCGCCGACAGCTCGCCCAAGTTCCTCCGCGTCGCGCTCGACAAGTTCGGCGACGACGAGCGCGTCGCGCTGCGGCTGCTGCGCTGGCGCAAGGAGGACCGGCGGCTCGACTGGCTCGACGAGGCGGTCGGGTCCGCCCTGGCCGGCCGCGGCGCCGACGCCATCGCCTCCACCAACGCGATCCACCTGTATCTCGATCTCGAGGAGACGCTCGCCTCGTGGGCGCGCGTGCTGAAGCCACGCGGGCGCGCCTTCGTGCAATCGGGCAACATCCGTAACCCTCAGGCCAGGCCGAGCGACTGGATTTTGGACGAGACCGTGTGGGCCATCCACGAGATCGCCACCGGGCTCGTGCGCAACGATCCGCGTTACGCCGCCTACCGGCCACTGCTCGACGACGAGGCGCGGATGCAGGCCCACGTGGCCTGGCGTGACCGCGTGTTCCTTCCCGTGCGGCCGCTCGCGTACTACCTCCAATCCCTGGAGGGCGCCGGGTTTGCGGTAGAAAGCGTGACGGCGCGCACCATCGAGGCGAGCGTCGACCACTGGTTCGAATTCCTGAGCGCCTATCACGAGGCCGTGCTCGGCTGGGTCGGCGGCTCGGTCAAGGTGGACGGCCGGGCGCCCACCGAGGACTCCGTGCGCGACCGGCTCGCGCTGATCCGCCACGCGATGGCCACCCTCTTCGGCGGCCGGCCCGACTTCCGCTGCTGCTGGACCTACATCAACGGCGTGAAGCGGTAGACGGGCCCAGAAGTGATATCCTCCGAATCAGTACGATGCTGAAGCGGTCGTCTCCGCTGAGGGTCGGTGGCGCAGTCGTCGCGCTGGTGTTTGCCGCGTACCTGGTGGGATTGTCTCCCCACCTGGTCCACCACCTCCTCGACCACGACCTCGCCCAGCTCGATTGTCCGTTCGCGATGGCGGCCGAGCGGCAGCATGCCTCGCCGGCCCCCGACATCGCGCCACTGCCGACGCCAGTCGCCACGTCAGGCGTCGCCGCAACGCCAGAACCAGCCCCGCGCGATCTGAGTCTTGCCCGGATCGACGCGCGGGGTCCGCCCGCCGCCTCCTAGCTTCCCGCTCGCTCCCGACGCTGTCATCGACCGGCGCGGCTGTGACGGACGCGGCTCGTCTACCGCGAACGCCACGCCGGCGGCCGTCGTGACCGCTCCAACTTTGCCCCTTACTCGATGGGAGGCGACTATGTACCGGTGTATCCGGGCGCTCATCCTGATCGTGGCCGTGCTCCTCGCGATGCCGGCCTCACCCGGCTTCGCTCAGACGTCGGCGCCAGCCTCGGAGATCGACCAGCTGAGGCAGGAGCTCCGAAGAATGCAGGAACGGTTGCAGAAGCTCGAGCAGGCACAGCCGGCACCGGCGCCGGTCGCCGCCCCCGCATCGCCGCTGATCCCGGTCGCACAGGTGCCACCGATGGCGCCGCGACCCGGCGAACGCGAAATCCAGCTCGACCGCGACCATCCCCTCGAGGTGTTCGGCCTGTCCAAGCCTGAGCTCGGTGGCGCCAGGATCTCAGGGTTCTTCGTCGGCTCGGCCAACTACAACTCGCGCCTCCAGATGGTTCCCGAGTTCGCCGGCAGCATCCCGGTGTCGTCCGAGCCCAACCGCGTCGATTTCCGCTTCGATAATTTCACCTTCGGCGTCTACAAGACGTTCGCGTCCTGGCTGTCGGCCGGCGCCAGTCTCGAGGTCGAGAACGCCGTTCACCGGCACGCCCATGGGTTCGATCCCGATTTCGGTTGCCCGGGTATGGACCGCTGCGTCGAGCAGTTCGGCAGCGAGGCCGGCACCACCGAGGTCAGCCTGCATCGGATGAACATCACGGGAATCGCCCCGCTCGGCAACGGCCTGGCGATCTCCTTCGGGCGCTTCGACACACCCTACGGCTACGAGCGTCACGACGCCGCGCTGAACTTCACGGCGACGACGTCCGAGCTCACGCGCTTCGGCAAACCGCAGAGCTACACCGGGTTCCAGGTGGCGTACGCCTTCGCACCCTGGCTCGACGTCACCGGCTGGATCGCCAATCAGTGGGAAAACGAGACGACCGAGAATGGGTTCCAGGACAACAATAGCGCCAAGAGCTTCGGAGGCCGGGTGGGAGTCACGCCGTTCCAGGGCGACCAATGGCTGAACTTCGGCATCGGCGGGTGGTTGGGCCCGGAGCGTGACGAGGACACCCGGCACAACCGCTGGATCATCGACGCCGACGTGACGTGGTCGCCAACGCCGCGGCTGGTCTTCATCGGCGAGCTCGTCTATGGCGGCGAGGCCAAGGTGTCGTTCCGCCGGCGCGGGATTCCGTACGCCGGCGCCTCCGTCGAGAACCGCGACGTCAACTGGTTCGCGCTCTACGCGCTCGCTCACTACGACGTCACGAGGTGGCTTGGTATGACGTTCCGCTATGGATACTTCGACGACTACCAGGGCTGGCGCACTGGTGTGGGCCAGACCCTCCAATCGTTCACGTTCACGCCGGCCGTGCACCTGTCACGGCTGATCCCCGAGCTCCGGCCGCTGGGTGTGACGTACGCGCGCACGCGGATGCCGCTCGACTGGGTCGACGTCCGGCTCGAGTACCGGCTGGATACGTCGGACAAGAACGTCTTCTCGAACGCCAAGCCCGGGATCCCGGTGACCAGCGCCGACAAGACAGCCCAACAGGTAACGTTGCAGTTCGTGGTGAACTACTAGAGGAGATGCGACGATGTTCGGCTTCTACCTGGGGAACCTGCCGCTGAGCGGCAAGGTCTTCTGCACGCTGTTCCTGGTCGGCATCGGGTGCGGCGCGATCGCCGCCTTCACTCAGGCCGCCACCGCCGTCGGAATCTCTCCGGCGGCGGTCGAGGCCAGTCTCACGCCCGACGTGCCAATGACGGGGATGCACCACGGCCAGATGAGCGCCGAGAAGGAGATCACACTCGGCGATGTCTCGGCCGCGGCGAAGGTGTGGATCCGCACACCGCTGCTGATCCAGACCAGCCA
>QHTB01000222.1 GCA_003220615.1 Candidatus Rokuibacteriota bacterium | reverse complement strand
CCCGGCTCAACCGCGTGCCGGCCGGGTTCATGCGCGACATGACTCGCGAGGAAATCGAGAAGGTCGCGGGCGAGAAGGGCGTGGCGCTGATCGATCTGGCCGTGTGCGAAGAGGGCATCGGGCATGCGCGGCAGACGATGAACGAGGTCATCGCGGGGTACGTGTCGAACAAGAAGCCGCGCTAATCATGGCGGTGTGTCGGGCGGCGGCCGGGCTGGGGGCCGGCGACCCCTGATGCGTTGCGCGGTGTCGACCGGTGCGTGGGTCCATCGGAGCGCGAGGCGACTGCCAGTGAGCGGGGAACAGGTCGCCGACCTCCAGCCCGACCGCCACCCGACACACGTCATGGGCTCGCGCCTCGTGTCGAGACGCTCCCGGCGACCCCTGATGCGTTGCGCGGTGTCGACCGGTGCGTGGGTCCATCGGAGCGCGAGGCGACTGCCGGTGAGCGGGGAACAGGTCGCCGACCTCCAGGCCGACCGCCACCCGACACACCTCATGGGCTCGCGTCTCGTGTCCGGACGCTCCCCGTGACGTCCTCCACATCCCCCACGCCGGCTGCGCCCTACACCGCGTACAGCGTGTCGTGGAATCTGACGCAGCGGTGCAATCTCGAGTGCGCGCACTGCTACATGTCGGCGTTCGCGGGCGCCGATACGCGGGGTGAGCTGACGACGGACGAGTGTCGACGCGTCATCGACGAGATCGCGACGGTCAACCCCAACGTCTTCCTCATCCTCACCGGCGGCGAGCCCCTCCTCCGGCGCGACATCTGGGACGTCGCCGCCTATGCCTCGGAGAAGCGCTTCACCACGGTCTTCGGTACCAACGGCGTTCTGCTGCGCGAGCGCGAGGCGCGCCTCATGCGCGAGCGCGGCGTGCTCGGCGCCTCCATCAGCCTCGATTCCACCGATCCCGAGAAGCACGACGCGTTCCGCCATCTGCCCAACGCCTGGGAGGGGGCGGTGCGGGCGACGAAGGTCCTCACCGACGCCGGGCTCGATTTCTCGCTCCACATGTCGGTCACCGACTGGAACGTGGACGACGTGCCCGCGATGATCGATCTCGCCCGTGACCTCGGCGCCAAGGTGCTGAACTTCTTCTTCCTCGTGCGGACGGGGCGGGGGAAGGACCTGACCGACATCGACGCCGCGGCCTACGAGCGGATCCTGACCTATCTCGCCGAGGTCCAGGGCGTGGGGCAGGGGCCGCCGACGTGGGTCCAGCGGATGCTCGGTCGCGCGCCGTCCGAGCCCGCGCCGTCCGGCTTCGAAGATCCCTGGTCGACGCCCGTTGGACGCGCCGACGGCTTGCTGATCCGCGCCAAGTGCGCGCCGCACTTCCGGCGCATCATCTACCAGCTCAACCCGGCTTCGCCGCTGCTCAAGAACTACGCCCACGGCTCCTGCCCGGCTGGCAAGTACTACTGCCGCATCACGCCCGAGGGCGACGTCACCCCGTGTCCCTACATGCCGGTCGCCGCCGGCAATCTGCGGCGGACGTCGTTCGCCGAGCTGTGGCGCCAGGCGCCGGTGTTCGGCGACCTGCGCGAGCCGAAGCTCGGCGGCCGCTGCGGCGCCTGCGAGTTCTCGAAGGTCTGCGGTGGCTGTCGCTGCCGCGCCTACGCGACCTACGGTGACTACCTGGCCGAGGACCCGGCGTGCGGCTATCAACCCGGCGCTCATGGCGGTGAGGTGATCGAGCTGCCGGCCACGCTGACCTTCGGCCTCCCCGTCGATTACGAGCTCGCCTGGGACCCGGCCGCGCGCGAGCGCCTGCAGGCGATCCCGTCGTTCGCGCGCGGCATGGTGGTGAAGGCCGTCGAGGCCTACGCGCGCGGCCAGGGTGCGACCAGGATCACGCCGGCGCTGCTCGCCGACGTCCGACAGCGCTGGGGCGGCCGCTTCCGCTCTCAGGGCTGATGGCCGACCGGTTCCGCGCCGCCGCCCGGGCGTATTTCGTCTACGGCGTCGTCTACCTCGTCGGCGGCCTGTATCTCATTTATCGCGGCGTGGGCGTGATGGGAGCGCCGACGAGCGGCGCGACGGCGGTCACGATGGTGCGCTGGGGCCTGATCGGCCT
Organism: Candidatus Rokuibacteriota bacterium; assembly: GCA_003220615.1. Lineage (GTDB taxonomy): Bacteria > Methylomirabilota > Methylomirabilia > Rokubacteriales > CSP1-6 > 40CM-68-15. The sequence goes on along the minus strand of QHTB01000222.1, from coordinate 12,735 downwards.
CATCCCGCTGATCGTCATCCCGTGGTTGCTCGCCCGGCGCTGGTCGTGGATGCGTGGCTGGCTGTCGCGACGCACGTTCGCGGTGCTCGTCGCCGTGCTGCTCGCGATCCGCGCGTTCAAGGTCGGCGCCGCGGCCGTCCACCCGGGCGCGACGGTCGCGGCGCCCTGGGGCGGGGAGATCACGTTCCAGGCCGGCGCCGTGATCTTTCTCGTCGTCACGCTGATGGCGCTCGTCTTCGTCGCGCGCGCGGCCGCGTCGAGAGCGTGATGATGCGGCTCAGGCCGTTCTCCCACGCTTCGATGCCATGAAGAAATACAAGGACATCGTGGGGGACGGCGGCTCGAACGTCGTCGCTCAGGTCGGCGAGCAGCAGGCGAGGCTCAAACGCCGGCTCGACGCCGTGCGCTTCGTCGTCGCGGTCGTGTCGGGCAAGGGCGGCGTCGGCAAGTCCACGGTGACCGCCAACCTCGCCGCCTCGTGGGCGTCGAAGGGCTGGCGAGTCGGTGTGCTCGACGCCGATCTCAACGGCCCCTCGATGGCCAAGATGCTCGGTGTGCGCGGCCGGCCGCTGGCCGTCGCGGGCGACGCCGTCGATCCTCCGCGCTCGGCCACCGGCATCCCGGTGATGTCGATGGACCTGCTGCTGTCCTCGGACGACGAGCCGCTCCACTGGCGGGCGCCTACGCAGCAGGAGGCCCACACGTGGCGGGGCACGATGGAGGCTCAGGCGCTGCGCGAGTTCCTGGCGGACACCGCCTGGGGAGAGCTCGACGCGCTCGTCATCGATCTGCCGCCGGGTACCGATCGACTGGCCACGGTCGTCTCGCTCGTCCCCGTGCTGGCGGGAGTGGTCATCGTGACGATCCCGTCGGACGTCTCGCAGCTCGTCGTGCGCAAGTCGATCACCGTCGCCCGGGAGGAGAAGGTGTCGATCCTCGGCCTGGTCGAGAACATGGCCGGGTTGTTTCCGGGCCCCGACGCGGCGACGCTGGCGGCAGAAGCCGGGATCCCGTTTCTCGGGGCCGTGCCGTTCGACCGCGGCCTCAGCCTCGCGAGCGATCGCGGCGATCCCTTCGTCGTCACCGAGGCCGCCGCCCCGGCTGCCCGGGCGCTCACCGTCATCGCGGAGAAGATCCGCGATGGTCTCGAGCGCCGTCCCCGCTGTTGACGGCGCGCTACTGCCTGGTCTGCGGCACCCGTCTCCGGCCTGTGCGTGAGCACGGCCGTACGCGCCGTCGCTGTCCCAAGTGCGGGTGGACGTTCTACGACAATCCGGTCCCGGCCGCGGTGGCGCTCGTCGAGCGCGGCGACCGGGTGCTCCTCGTACGGCGCGCACGGCCGCCCTACGCGGGCACGTGGGATCTGCCCGGGGGATTTCTCGAGGCCGGCGAAACCCCTGAGCGCGGCCTCCGCCGCGAGCTCCGTGAGGAGCTCGGGCTCGAGGTGCAGCGGCCACGATTGATGGGCTTCGCGACCGATCGCTATGGCCCGGGCGGCTTTCCGGTGCTGACGGTGATCTACGCGGTGACGGCGGGACCGGGGAGGTTGAGGATCGCCGACGACGTGAGCGGGGCACGCTGGGTCCCGAAGGGCCGCGTGCCCTTCGGGACCATTGCGTTTCGAGGCCTGCGTCGGTTCCTGCGGCGCGCGCTCTCGGCTACTGGCGGCAGGTGACTCCGCTCGCCACCTGGTAGTTGGCCACCTTGTAGGTGGAGACGAAGTTGTCGTCCCACGCCTTCAGCTTCAGGGCGCCGAGGGCCGTCTCGCCGTCCCAGCCCAGGACCTGAGCCACTTCCGCGAGGTGGCCCACCGACGAGCGCCCGGCCAGGTACTCGGTGACGACGGCCTTCTTGAGGAAGACCGCGATCGTCTCGTGGACCGGGCGGTCACCAGCGGAGACCGCCTGCTTCTGCCACTCGAGGATCACCGTGAAGCCGTCGAGCTGGTTGTCCGTCAGGAGCGGGCGACTGGCTGCCATCCGCCGCACGAGCGGACCCACGTAGCGGGAGAACATCGCCGCCGCGCGCTCCTCGGTCCGCAGCTTGGAGAACTGCGGCGAGGGATCCTGCTCGATGTACACCCGCATCGACAGGTAGCGATCGTCCTGCGTCGCGCCCTTCGGCTTGAAGAAGCCGATGCTCTGCTTCTGCACCTCGAGCCAGGGCAGGCAGTGGTAGACGCCCTCGTTCAGCTCCCGCAGCGCGCCGTCGTGACTCTGAGCCAGCCGCCGGGCCTTGTCCGACGTGTACTGGTCGTTCGACAGGATGCGGTCGCCGGACGCCTGGGCGGCGGCCACGCCAGCAAAGAGGATGAGGACCAGCGAGGTGACGGCGAGGACGACGGAGAGCGTACGGATGAGATGGCTGGTGTGTTGGCTCATGCTTTTTTCCGATCTGCACGGCGGGTGCCAGAAATTGGACTGTCGAGATGACGCCGTTTTAGCACGCAAGCGCGTCAACATCGTTAGATCTGCGTCGTGCCAGACCGTCGCGCTCCTGACGTTGACTGTCCGTCTCAACGTTCGAGGATCTGCTCTTGGCCCACCGTGATCGGCCGGCCCCACCAGCCTTCGTCGCGCGCCGACGCGATGTCCTGGCGCGTGACCCGGGCCTTGCTATCAGCTCGGTTCCGCATCGAGAACCCCATGTGTGATCCCGACGCGAAGTGCGTCGGATGCGACTTCCAGGTATCCCACTCCTCGCCCGAGGCGCAGCCCGCCATCGCGAAGAGTGCACTCCCGATCAGGATGAGGCGCCACCGCTCGCTCCGCATGTCCGTCCTCCGGTCTGTCGCGTTGATTCAGCGCGGGCCAATGCTACCGGCGGGCCCGGAAGCGGTCAACCGAGTCTCCACGTGATAAACTCGACCGTGATCGGGGGAGTCCACGAATGGACCCGCTGAAGATTCACACGATGCCGGAGCACCTCCGGCGACCGGTCCTGATCATGGCCTTCACGGGCTGGAACGACGCGGCCGAGTCTGCGACGACGGCGGCCCGCTACCTGGCCGCAGCCATCAACGCTGAGAAGTTCGCCGAGATCGATCCCGAGGAGTTCTACCACTTCGGCCTCACCCGTCCGTACGTCCGCTTCAAGACCGGCTCGGAGACAGAGCGTGAGGTCGTCTGGCCGGCGACGGAGTTCTCGATCTCGCAATCGTCCGACCTGCCGCGCGACTTCATCATCGGCGTCGCGCCCGAACCGCACCTGAGGTGGCGGGCGTACACGGACGCGATTCTCGAGCTCAGCCGGATGACCCAGACCACGCTCGTCCTGACCCTGGGCGCGCTACTGGCCGAGGTCCCCCACACGCGGCCGGTGCGTCTGGTCGGCGGAGCCTCCGATCCCGAGCTGGCCGCCCGGCTCGGAATCCGGCCGACGAAGTACGAGGGGCCGACCGGTATCGTGGGCGTGCTCAATACCGCGTGCCGCGACCGGGGCATGACGACCGCGAGCGTGTGGGCCAACGTTCCGCACTACATCTCGGGCATCGAGAATCCCAAGGCGTCGCTGGCCCTGCTGCGCCGTGTCTCCATGCTGTTCGGCATGGAGGTCGATCTCCGCGACCTCGACGAGGCCGGCCGTCAGTTCGACCAGAACCTGGCCCAGGTCATCTCCCAGAACAAGAAGATCGCGGGCTACGTCACGAAGCTCGAGGCCAAGGACGTCGAGGACGCGCCGCCTGCCGCTGCCGGCACGAGCGACCTGCCGCCCGCCTCCGAGCTCGTCGCCGAGATCGAGCAATTCCTCAGGGAGCAGCGTCCCGAGTGAAGCCCGGGCCGGCCGGCCTCCTGCTGGCTGCCGCGCTCCTCGCCTCCGTCGGTCAGCTCACCGTCCTCGCCGCGCCCCTGTCGGCCCACGGCAAGGTGAAGGTCGGCTGGCGGCCCGCCCAGGTCCGAGTGGGCGACGTTGCGTGGATGGAGATCCAGGGCGTTCCCGACAACGCCGCCCTCGAAGGCTCGCTGGGTGGACGGCCGCTCGCGTTCTTCCCGTACGCCGGCGGTCGCGCCGCGCTCGTCGGGATCGACGTCGAGACGAAGGCGGGCACCCAGCCCTGGCGCCTGGCCGTCATGACCGCCGGCGACCCTCCGCAGACGATCGAGGGGCGCCTCAAGGTCCACCGTCGTGATTTCCCGGTCCAGCGCCTGACCCTGCCGACGAAGATGGTCGACCTCAATCCGGAGACCGAGCGGCGCGCGGTGTCGGAAGCCGACCAGCTCAGGACTCTGTATCGCACCGTCTCGCCGGAACGGTTCTGGCGGGGACGCTTCACCCGGCCAGTGGGCGGCACCGAGCCCGGCACGGGCTTCGGGTCACGTCGTGTGATCAACGGTCAGCCGAAAGCGCCGCACACAGGCATCGACTTCGGCGCTGCCGCCGGGACCCCGGTGGTCGCCGTCAACGACGGCCGTGTCGCGCTCGTGGCGAACTTCTTCTTCCCAGGCCGTCTGGTCGTGATCGACCACGGACTGGGCCTCTACACGCTCTACTTCCACCTCCAGGAGGCCACGGTCACCGACGGTGACCGGGTGCACCGTGGTCAGCCCATCGGCGCCGTCGGCGCCACCGGTCGCGCGACGGGGCCACACCTCCACTTCGGGGCTCACGTCGGCGCAGCACGCATCGACCCCGCCACGCTCTTCGAGCTGACGGTCACCGACTAGCGGCGGCGCTTCGGGCGGGCCTTGGCCTTGGGCTTGGCCTTGCCCCGGCTCATGGCCTTCTTCGCCTTGGCCTTGGGCTTGGCCTTGGCTTTTGCCTTGGCCTTCGGTTTGGCTGCCGCCATCGGCTTGGGCTTGGCAGCGACCGCGGGCTTCGGCGCGACTGCCGCCGGCGGCTTCGGCTTGGGCGCAACCGCCGGCTTCGGCGCAACTGCCGCCGGCGGCTTCGGCTTGGGCGCAACCGCCGGCTTCGGCGCGGCCGGAGTGCCCATCGGAGGTGCAGCCGGCGGTGCCGGAGGTGCGGGCGGCGTGCTGGGCATCCAGGGCTGTGTATCGCTGAACGGTCGCTCCATCGTCCCCTCCCCAGGGTGGTGGCGCTGAGGTCGTCCTAACCCTGCGACAACGTCTCCCGCGCACGCAAGGAAGAAATTGCGTCGCTACTGGACGCGACTGACGGCGGTCGCGCCAGCGGCGGGCAGGATGATACGCCGACGCAGGCGCTCGGCGAGGTCCGCGAGGCCGCGATTGGACCACGCGACGAGCGTCGAGCGCGCGAGGAGACCTCGAACCTGCGCGCGCGAGATCTTGATCGGCGACGTCGCGCCCATCGGATCGGGGTGGGCTGCGAGCGCGGCCAGCGTCGCCAGCCCGATCGCGAGCGGCCACGCGCAGGCCAGCCGCATGCGCCATTCGAGGGCGGGAATCGCCAGCGTGTAATTCCAGCCGTCGTCGTAGTGCCCGAGCGCCCGCACGAGCAGGCGATCGTACAGCGCTCGCGCGCGCTGGCGCGGTGCGGGCTCGCGGAGATCAACGGGACGCAGTCGGATCGCGGCGAGCTCGCGGGCGGGAACGTAGCAGCGCCCGTGCGCGAGATCGCCGGCCACGTCGCGCAACACGTTGGTCATCTGGAGCGCCTTGCCGAACGCGACGGCCTGCGCGTTCCGATGCGCGACGTCCCATCCGCGCAGGCGCCTTCGATGGGCCACGTGCACCGAGGTCCAGAACGGCCCCACGCACCCGGCGACCAGATACGTGTAGTGGTCGAGCTCGTCGAGCGTGTTCAGCGCCGCGAGCGCACCGGCGTCTTCACCGGGAAAGCGCGTGAGGTCGAAGACCATGCCGCTCGTGAGCGTGTCGAGGACCGCGCCGACGGCGTGACGATCCGCGGCCGGCAGCGCGCGAACGCGAGTGATCGCGTCGCCCACGCGCTCGAGCAGCCGGCGCTCGGCCGCGAGCGTCTGGAAGGGAGCGGCGGCGCGCGCGACCGCGCTCACGTCGGCCGGCGTTCCACGGAAGGCGGCGCGCAGGGTCTCCAGGTGAGCCAGGCGCTCACCGCGCGCGACGAGCCGCGTGTCGGCCACGGTGTCGGCGGCGCGCGCCAGCAGATACGCGAGACCGAGGGGCTCGCGGACGTCGCGGGGAAGAATTCTCAGTGAGAGGTAGAAGCTCCGACTGACCCGCCGCAGAAGCTCGCCGAGCAGATCGTCGGCCATGCTACTCGAAGTCGAAGGGCCTCCGCGGGGGATCGGGGGTGTCCTTCGCCTTCTTCAGGCCTTCCTGGAACTTCCGGTCGAGCAGCTTGCCCTTCTGGGACTCCGCTTCCATCTGCTGGCGGAAGCGCGCCTCGCGCTCGGCGGCTTTCGTCCCGAGCGCGCCCAGCGCCGTGCCAAGGTCGGCGACGGCGCGCTTGGGCGGCGCCGGCTCGTGCGCGATGACGGCGCGCAGCTCGGCGTCGATCGTCAGCTTGCCGTCGCAGCACGGGCACACGATCGTGAACGTGGTGTCGGCCATCGCGCAATTACCGTAGCACGTGTTGACCGGGTCCGCACCACGCGGGTGTGCCTCATTAGAAGTGGCCGTGTAGCTCGGGTGGCTGACTGCGTGGCAGTTCCCAAGCCTGCGGCGGACTGCCACTCCTTGATCAGGAGCGCCAGTTCAGGAGAGTGACGATGCGGACCACATCGCGAGCACCGCCACGATCACAGCCACGACGGTCACGATCGTTTCCGAGCAGGCGGTCGCGTGAGAGTCTCGGCCTGCCGCTTGATTCAAATCTGATCCTCACCTGAGGGGTTTCTCCGAGAATCTCCCCATTGCGATTCAGGTATTCACCCGATTGGCGATCGCTCGTCGTGGGCGCGTTAATCGTCGATGTTTTCGACAGGGAGCCAGGCCAGAACCTCAGGAGGTCCCCCCGATGAGAAACAAATCTTTGGGTGCATCGTGGCCGCCGGGAGTGATCAACGACCGGACACGCCGGAGCGCACAATCCCCAGAGGTCGTCGGAACGACTGCCGTTGACGTGTTGGAACACGTTGCTGAGCTTGGACACGTTGCTGAGCTTGATGACGGGGACGGGCTGCCCGGCGGACGCCATCATGTTCGAAGCGTGAGCGCCGGAGCTCGCACGCGGGTGTCGCCGCCAGGTCGAGGCGACACCCTACGTCTGGCGATGGTGCTGGCTTTCCCCACCATTGCCCTGGAGCAGCTGCTCCACACTGACCGATCGGCGTTAGCGACCCTGCCCCTGTACCAGGCCCTTCACTGGCTGAGTGATAGCCTGCTCGCTCTGCCGCTCGCGGCGCTCGCCGTCTGGGGGGCTCAGCGACTCGCCACCGGGCTGGGCCTCGGTGCGTCCAGCCCGTTCGGTCTCGTGGGCCGAGCCTGCCTCATCTCCGTTCTCTTCGCTCTCCTACTTGTTCCGGGCGCGGCGCTTCACGATTTGGTGGATCGCCTGACTCACGTCCATACCGGCGTCGCGACCCACCACGTTCCACGGCCGCTCCAGTCCCCCGGTGGACTCGCCATCGTGGCCCGGTTTGTTGGTCACGCGCTGAAGGATGGGTTCGTGGGCCAGGCCATCGCGCTTCCCCTCATGATCCTGGCGCTCGCGTGGCAAGGACCGACGCGGTGCTCGAGGCGCGTGGACGCGCTACAGACAGAGGAGGTTTGACACATGTCGACTCGCCGAACGTTCTTGCAGCTCGGAACGGCGGTAGGCGCCGGTACGCTCATTCGCTGGCAACTCGATCCCACCAGCGGGCGCCTCTTCAACGTCGTGCGTGCCTTCGCCTCCGTTCAGACGCCGCAGACGCCACTACCTGGGAGCAAGGTGGCAAAGTTCATGTTCACGGACGCCCTACCCACCTTCGTCGGCAAGCGGATCGATGACGCGTTCATCGAGGTCGAGATGCTCGAGTTCCAGCAGAAGGTGCTCCCCAACCAGATGTACGCGGGCCTCCCCGCGCCGTTCAACGCTGGGACCTACGTGTGGGGCTACCAGGTGGGCGCCGGCGCGGGGCCCTCATGGCCAGGCAGGACTGTCGAGGCGCAGCGGGGCAGGACGACGACGATCAAGTACGTGAACTCGCTACCGCTCAACCCCGTCCTCCGCCAGTACCTCACCATCGACCAGACGATTCACTGGGCCGACCCGCTCAAACAGATGGGCTCTTTCAGCGCCTACTCGGGCCCGATCCCGACCGTCGTCCACCTTCACGGCGGCGAGGACACGTCCTCGTTCGACGGAGCGCCCGAGGCCTGGTTCACGCCCGACGGTCGTCACGGCAACGGCTACAGCACCTTGTTCGCGACGGATCCCAACGCGGCCGTGTATCAGTATCACAATGACCAACAAGCCACGACGCTGTGGTTCCACGACCACTCGCTGGGCATCACCCGCATCAACGTCTTCTCCGGGTTGGCCGCCTTCTATTTCATCCATGATCAATTCGACACCGGCCAACTCGACAACGCCCTGCGACTGCCGGCCGGCAATCAGGAGATCGAACTGCTGATCCAGGACCGCCAGTTCGATACCAACGGCCAGCTGCTGTTTCCCGACAGCGCAGCGAATCCTTCACTCGTGGATGGCCCGCCCGGGAACCCTGGCGTTCACCCATTCTGGATCCCGGAGTTCTTCGGGGATGTGGTCGTGGTCAATGGGCGTAGCTGGCCCCACCTCGATGTCGAGCCGCGTCGCTACCGCTTTCGCATCGTCAACGGCTCCAACTCCCGGTTCTTTCGTATGGGGCTGGCCGACTCGAAGAGCGGCGCGGTGGGGCCGGCCATTTGGCAGATAGGCACTGACGGCGGCCTCCTCGACCGGCCCGTCATGCTGGCCGGCCTGCCTGAACCGCCGGCCACTGATCCCAGCCCCACGTCGCGGCTGTTCCTCGCTCCCGCGGAGAGAGCCGACATTATCCTCGACTTCACGGGCTTGTCCGGCAAGCGCTTCGCGTTGACGAACGATGCCCAGGTCCCATTCCCCAGCGGAAACCCACTGGATGCCTCCGACCCGACGCGCTCCGTGATGCAGTTCCGGGTCAACCTGCCGCTGTCGAGCCGGGACACCACCTACGACCCGGCCAGCGGCGGGCCCCTGCGCGGTGGGAGGAACCAGGAGCCGATCATCGTCCGACTGGCGAACCCTTCCAGCGGTCAGCTTGCCCCGGACGTGAAGCCCAGCATCACGCGACAGCTGATTCTCTTTGAAGCCGAGGGTCCCGCTGGCCAGCCACTCGAGGACCTCATCAACAACACCAAGTGGCGCGGCATCCGCGACCGCGCAGGCAATCCCCCTGATACTCCCGTTCCCGGCTCTCAGCCCGATCAGTTCGGGCAGGGCATTTGGATGACCGAGCTGCCGCGAGTCGGCTCGACGGAAGTTTGGGAGTTTCTCAACTTGACGGTGGACGCCCACCCGATCCACATCCACCTCATCCAGTTCCAGCTCGTCAATCGGCAGGCGGTGGCAATCGATCCGAATACGGGAGAGCCAACCTACACTGCGGTCTACGCCTCTCGGTTCCCAGGCGGGAGGTTCGCCGGGGTCAAGCCGGACGGTAGCTGGGGCCTGGTGAAATACCCGCGCGGGACGATCATCCCGGGCTACGGGCCACCCGACGACTATTTGACGCCCAACGCCGACGGAGCTCTCGGCGGCAATCCGGCCTTCAGCCCGTTCTTACAAGGCCCGGTCATCCCGCCAAATCCCAATGAGGCGGGCTGGAAGGACACCATCAAGGTCTTTCCTGGATTCGTGAACCGCTTCGTGGTCCGGTGGGCGCCACAGGCGACTGGGGTCGGCGACGTCAAGCCTGGTCAGAACCTGTTCTCGTTCGACCCTACCACCGGGCCTGGCTACGTCGTCCACTGCCACATCCTGGACCACGAGGACAACGAGATGATGCGCCCCTACTTGCCGGTGCCCTGACCGGCGTTTGGCGGAGGCTCCGACTGCGGACATTCGTGCGAGTCCGGGCGGTGGGGCTCGATTCCGGCTGGGAGCCGAGTCAGCGATCGAGCCAACCACCGCCGACGTGGATGTCCTCAATCGCGAGATCGGCGCCTTCCTCGATGTCGTAGCCGAGCGGGGGAAGAAGCTCGAGTAGACGTCAAAGCGCCAGCAGCTCGTGACGGAGCGCCTCGTTGTCCCGCAAGGCGGTGGAGGGGCCGCTGAAGCGAAGCGCGCCCTTCTCCAGCACGTAGACGCGGTCGGCGAGCGCCAGCGAGAACTCGACGTTCTGCTCGGCGAGCAGGATGGTCAGGCCCTCGCGCTTGAGCCAGGCGATCTGCTCGCCCAGGTGATCGACGACGATCGGCGCCAATCCCTCGGACGGCTCGTCGAGCAGGAGCAGCTCGGGGTTGCCCATCAGCGTGCGCGCGATCGTGAGCATCTGCTGCTCGCCCCCGGACAGGAAGCCGCCGTTCCGTCCGGTCAGCTCGCGCAGCTTCGGGAAGAGATCGAACACGCGGTCGATCGAGAAGTCGTGACCGCTCCTCTGACGCGCGCTGCGACTGGCCACGTCGAGGTTCTCCCACACCGTGAGGTCGGCGAAGATCCGCCGGTCTTCGGGCACGAAGCCGAGGCCGGCGCGCGCCACCCGATAGGGCGGCCAGCCCGTGATGTCGGTACCTTTCCACACCACGCGGCCGGCTTGAGGTGGGGTCAGGCCCATGATGCTGCGCATGGTCGTCGTCTTGCCCACGCCGTTGCGACCGAGCAGGCAGACGCACTCGCCCGCGTTCACCGCGATGGAGACGCCGAAGAGCACCCGCGACAGCCCGTAGGCCGTCTCGATCTCGTGGACGTCGAGCAGCGTGGTCATTGTATCGAGCGACGTGAGCCCGGCTCGAACCGCGGGTGGCCTGGCCTGGGCAGGCGTGGTGTCATCGCGCCCGCTCGCCCAGATAGACGCGCCGGACCTCGGGGTCACTGCGCACCTCGGCGGGCGCGCCCTCGGCGATGAGCCGTCCCTGGTGGAGCACGCTGATGCGCTGGGCGATGGAGAAGACGACTTCCATGTCGTGCTCGGTGAACAGCAGCGTGAGGCCTCGATCACGGGTGATGCGCTCGATGAGACGGATCGTCTCGCGCGTCTCCGTGGCCGACATTCCCGCCGTCGGCTCGTCGAGCAGGAGCAGCTCGGGCTCGCTGGCCAACGCGATGCCCAGCTCGAGCTGCTTCTGGTTACCGTGCGAGAGGAAGCCGCTGACCTCGCCGGCCTTGTCCTGCAGCCCGACGGACTCGAGCACCGCGTACGTCTCGTCGCGGTAGAGGCCCTCGACCCTGGCGAAGAAGCTCAGGCCGCGGCCCCGGTGCGAGATGAACGCGGCCTGCACGTTCTCGAACACGGTCAGCCTGGGGAAGATGTTGGTGCGCTGGAACGAGCGGCCCATGCCGAGACGGCAGACGTCGTGGGGGGCGAGGCCGGTGATGTCGCGCCCGTTCAGGATCACGACGCCCGCGTCCGGGCGAAGATGACCGGTCACGAGATTGAAGAACGTCGTCTTGCCGGCGCCGTTGGGCCCGATGATCGCCGCGATCTGGCCGCGGGCCACGCCGAGCGTGACGCCTCCCACCGCCTGGAAGCCGTCGAACGCCTTGCGGACGTTGCGCACCTCAAGCATGACGCATCCGGAGCCGCGTCACGCCGGCGGCCAGCGCCCCGACGATGCCGCCGGGAAAGGCGAACAGGATCACGATGAGCACGGTGCCGAGCACGAACGGCCAGTACTCGGTGTACGACGTGATCTGCTGGTTCAGCACGAGCAGCACGAGCGCGCCCACCGCGGGGCCCCAGAAGCTCCCCATGCCGCCGAGCAGCGTCATGATGAGCACCTCGGACGACTTGGTCCAGTAGGCGAAGTCGGGGAACACGCCACGGTTGAAGATGCCGAAGAGCCCGCCGGCGAGCCCGGCGAAGATCCCGGCGATGACGAAGGCAATCAGCTCGTAGCGCCGCACGCTCACGCCGATGAACTCGGCCCGCTCGGGGTTCTCGCGAATCGCCGTGAGCAGGCGCCCGAACGGTGAGCCCACGATGCGGCGAAGAACCCAGAAGCACAGCGCGACGAGGACCACGGTCACCAGATAGAAGTGGTCGCTGGCGCGGAAGTCGCCGAAGAACGGCAGTCGCTGCATCCAGTCGAGCGCCGGGTAGGGGATCTCGGGCATGCCCTGCTCGCCGCCGGTGACGTCGTTCCACTTGAAGCAGATCGCCCACACGATCTGGGCGAAGGCCAGGGTGAGCATGGCGAAGTAGATCTTCGTCAGCCGCACGCAGAAGAAGCCGAACACGAGGGCGGCGAGCCCGGCCCCGAGCCCGGCCGCCGGAAAGGCCAGCACGAACGGCACGCCGAGCTTCTTCATGAGGATGCCGGTGGTGTAGGCGCCGATGCCGAAGTAGGCGGCGTGACCGAAGGAGACGAGGCCGGTGTAGCCGATCAAGAGATTGAGGCTGACCGCGAAGAGGCCCATGATGACCACGTCGGTCGCGACGAACGTGTAGAAGCGCGAGCCGAGCGCGGGGACGAAGAACGCGGCGACCATGACGAGCGGGCCCCACGGCACGCGGGCAAGGCGCTCGATCACCGCAGCGGACGCCCGAGGAGGCCCCATGGCCGCACAATGAGCACGACGGCCATGAGCGCGAAGACCGAGAAGATCGAGAAGCGCGGGAAGATGAGGATGCCGAAGGACAGCACCTGGCCGTAGACGATGGAGCCGAGGAACGTCCCCCAGAACGAGCCCAGCCCGCCGATCACGACGACGATGAACGCCTCGACGATG
>QHTB01000133.1:116294-126480 GCA_003220615.1 Candidatus Rokuibacteriota bacterium | reverse complement strand
CCCTCGAACTCCGGGCGATGCTCGTCGCACCAATGGACGCTCAGGATTTCCTTGAGCGGGTCACGGGCCGGCTCGCAGCTGGGACAATAGAACGTCGCGACGCAGGGGGTGTCTTCAATATCGCTCACGAGAGTCGCTCCTCAGCGAGATGCATCCCGCCATGGAGGGGCTCGGAGCAACTGCCGTGCCCGGTGCCCACGTTGCCATGAAAACTGCGGAGACGCTCCCGACCGTGGGGCCGGCCGGGCGAAGGCGTTAACCGCGCCGACACCACACGGCGTTCTAGCCTCTGCGCGGTGGACCCGCTGTCAGTCGCCCGGAACTATCCGCGACCGCTTGCCGTTTGCCCGTCACGGGCGGCGCGTCGTCCGACGAGGATGTCAGCGCACACCCCGCCACCCTCATGCCCTCGTAAACCTCGCCGACATCAGGCCGGAGGTGTCTGTCTCGGATTCGGGTAAACCCGAACGCTCGAAACGACGTCGTCATGGATATGGGAGGAGAGCGCCACTCGATCGAGGCTCGGCTGAGCGAGCCCGTCGCCGGACTTCAGGTCGCCGCGCTCGTCGCGGCGTTGGCGCGTGCCGAGTTCCGCCGCCTCCACATCCGCTTGATCCTGGATCAGCGGGATAACCTCGTCGGCCTCGTGATTCCGCGTCGTCTCCTGGCCGAGGTCGGGCTTCGGGCCACCGCCGACCCCGACCAACCACGAGCGAAAAACGCCGCACCCTGATCCGACGATGGAGTCGTACGACTTGGCACCTTGGCAAGGACGCGACAACCCGACGGAGCATAACGTCAGTTATCCCTCGCCTTTGCACGAGCCGGTGGAGTTCTTGCACCGGATGCGTGCGACGACGTGCCGTCGACGCAGGCACGGAGCCAGGATGGAAAGAGATGTCGTCGCGACCACGAGCCGACCGCGAGTGGACCCATGTGCTCTTCGCGATCCAGCTCCGCATCGGTGATCGCTTCACGGATCTCGACGGCGCGTGGGAGATCGTCGGAGATCCGTCGATCATCCACGATGGCAGAACGATCCAGGCGCGAGTCGCGCGTCCGAACGACCGGCGCTGCATCAAGCACATGACCTGGGCCACCCACGAGAAGATTCCCGTGCGACGATCGGCAGGCCGCCATGAACCTCGCGGCTGACCTCGAGCACTTCGGGGTGGTCCACCGGCCGCACGGCCGCTTCGTCGCCCGGGTGGGCGACGACACTCCGAACGGGTATCGCCTCAAGGTCTCCTGTACGTGCGGCGTGACGCTGGAGCGCTGGGTCACGCAGGACGACGCGGTGGACGACGTCTTGAGAGAACGGCTCGGCGTGCAGCCCACCTGAGCCTCCGGCCACCGTGGTATCATCCGTGACTCGCGAGGCCGGACATGAAAATCTGTTTCTTCCACCTCATGCCGTACCGCTTCCTGCCCGACGACTTCGAGAACCGCTACCGATCAGTCTGGGTGGACGTCCCGCATAGCCTCTACGATCCCGAGAAGACCAGCCGGCTCTACCACGAGTTCCTCGACGAGCTGGAGTTCGCCGAACAGGCGGGCTTCGATGGCCTCTGCGTCAACGAGCACCACAACAATGCCTATGGCCTGATGCCGTCGCCCAACCTGATGGCGGCGACGCTCACACGCCGGACGTCGCGTGCCGCCATCATCGTGCTCGGCAACAGCCTGGCCGCCTACAACCCGCCGCTGCGCGTGGCCGAAGAGTTCGCGATGCTGGACGTGCTGAGTGGCGGCCGTCTGGTTGCCGGGTTTCCCGTGGGCACGTCGATGGACACGAACTTCGCCTACGGGATCAACCCGGCCACGCTGCGCGAGCGGTACTACGAGGCCCACGACCTCGTCATGCAGGCCTGGACGCGGCCCGAGGTCTTTCCGTTCAACGGCAAGTACACGCAAGTCCGCTACGTGAACATCTGGCCCCAGCCGCTCCAGAAGCCGCATCCCCCCGTGTGGATTCCGGGCGGGGGCAGCGTCGAGACGTGGGAGTGGACGGCCAAGCTCGACTACGTCTACTGCAATCTCTCGTACTACGGCTACAAGCGCGGCAAGGCGACGATGGACGGCTTCTGGAACGCGATCGCCACGGCAGGCGCCGACGACAATCCCTATCGCGCGGGATTCCTCCAGCTCGTCTGCGTCGCCGACAGCGACGCCGAAGCCGAGCGCCTCTATTTCCCGCACGTGCACTACTTCTACCAGAAGTGCCTGAACGTCTGGGAAGGCTTCGCCGAGGCCCCCGGCTACCGCACGCTCAAGACGCTGCAGGTCGGCATCCAGCGCCAGGTCGGTGCGCAGGCCAAGAAGATCCGCCAGTCGCTCGATTGGGGCAAGTACCTGGACTCGGGCTACGTGATCGCCGGCAGCCCGGCCACCGTGCGCGAGCAGCTCGTCGAGTGCATCAAGAGCCTGCGCGTCGGCCACCTCATGGTCCTGCTCCAGATCGGCAGCATGCCGAAGGACCTCACCCTGCACAACACGACGCTCTTCACGCGCGAGGTGCTCCCGCATCTGCGTGACGTGTGGCCGGGCTACGAGGACCGGTGGTGGCCGAGTGGCTGCGCGAGCTGAGGTGACGCCGGACGACCGGCTCGTTTCGGTTCGCGCCGGGGCCGTCACGTTCCGCGTGCTGAGCGCCGGCCGGGGCACGCCGCTCGTCTACTTCCACTCGATCCACGAGCGCGGAGGCTGGTCGCCGTTCCTCGACCGTCTGGCCCGGCGCTACACGGTGTACGCGCCGCTCCATCCGGGCGTCGGAGGCTCGACCGGCGTCGAGGCGTTGGAGGACGTGCTCGATCTGACGCTGGCCTACGACGAGCTGCTCACGGCGCTCGACGTCGGGCGCGCCCGTCTGAGCGGCCACTTCTTCGGCGGGATGATCGCCGCCGAGCTGGCGGCCGTGTTCCCGGCACGCGCCGCGGGCCTCGCGCTGGTCTCGCCGCTGGGGCTCTGGCGCGACGACGCGCCGTCGCAGGACGTCCTGATCCTCCCGCCCGACGAGCTCGGCCCCGTGCTCTTCGCCGACATGACGTCGGATGCGGCGCGCGCGTTCATGGCGCTGCCCGACGACGACGAGGCGAACGTGGCGGCTCAGACGGAGTCGATCGCGCGCCGGGCGGCGATCGCCAAGTTCGTCTGGCCCATTCCCGACAAGGGCCTGCGCAAGCGCCTGCATCGTGTGACGGCCCCCACGCTGATCCTGTGGGGGGATGCCGACCGCGCCAATCCGGTGATCTACGCCGAGGAGTGGCAGCGACGCATCAAGGGCGCGGCGGTCAAGCTCCTGCCCGGCGGTCACATGCTGATTCACGAGACGCCCGACGCGGCGGCGCGGGCGGTGGAGGAGTTTCTCGAATGAGCGGAATCCTGAGCGGCACGGCGGTGGTCACGGGCGCCGGCTCCGGCATCGGCCGTGCGACGGCCGTCATGCTGGGGGCTCGCGGAGCGGCGGTGGCGGCGGTGGATCTCGACGAGGCGGCCGCGCGCGAGACGGCCGAGCTCGTCACCAAGAACGGAGCGCGCGCGGTCGCGTTCCGCGCCGACGTGGCTCGAGCCGCCGAGCTCGATCGCGCCGTGGAGGGCGCGGTGGCGGCGCTCGGGCCGCTCGAGATGATGGTCAATAACGCCGGCATTCTCGATGGCTACTTCAATGTCGACGAGACGGACGAGGCCGTGTGGCGGCGCGTCATCGACATCGATCTCACCGGCGTCTTCCTCGGCTGCAAGCGCGCCCTGCGCGAGATGCTGCCTCGCGGGCGGGGCCGGATCGTCAACATGGCCTCGGTCGCGGGACTCAACGGGACGGGCGGCGGCGCGGCCTACGTGGCGGCCAAGCACGGCGTGGTCGGGCTCACGCGGCAGATGGCCGTCGTGTACTCGGCGCGAGGGATTACGATCAACGCGGTCTGTCCCGGACCGATCCTGACCGGCCTCCGCCAGCATTCGCAGACCATCCTCGGCCCCGGCGTCCCGGACATTTCCGGTCGCGGCATCGCCGTGAACGACGAGCAGATTCGCGCCGTCGTCCCGGCGGGGCGCCGCGGCACCGTGGAAGACATCGCCTCCGCGGTGTGCTTCCTCGTCTCCGACGACGCCGCGTACATGAGCGGTCACGCGCTCGTGGTCGACGGGGGCTGGAGAGCCAAGTGATCACCAAGTTCTCCGTGCTCTACGTCGGCCAGATCGATCTCGACAACATCGGCCGGAGCGGCACGCCGGCGAACGAGCGCCGGTACCCCAACGAGCGTTTCGCCGAGGCGTTCTTCACCGCGAAGGACGTGGCCCAGACGATGGACGAGCTCGGGTATCACTGCCTGTGGATGGCCGAGCACCACTTCCAGCACGAAGGCTACGAGGTGATTCCGAACTTGCTCCTGCTGTCCACGTGGCTGGCCACCCAGACGCGCCGGGTGAAGTTCGGGTGCGCGTTCAACATTCTTCCGATGTGGCATCCGATCCGGCTGGCCGAGGACTACGCCATGGCCGACATCCTCACCGGCGGCCGCGTCATCATGGGCGTCGGCCGCGGCTATCACACGCGCGAGGTCGAGACGTTCGGCGCGCCGATGCTCGACAACGCCGCCAACAAGGAGCTCTTCGAAGAGCAGATGGAGGTGCTCTTCAAGTGCTTCAACGAGGAGTCGTGGAGCCACCACGGCAAGCACTACGATTTGCCACCGGCGGTGCCGTACCGCGGCTATGACCTGCGCGAGATCACCTGCGTGCCGCGCCCGATCCACCGGCCGGTGGAGATGTGGCAGCCGATCGCGAGCGGCAAGACGCTCGATTACATCGCCGCCCGCGGGATCAAGGGCATGATCACGCTCAACGGCGAGCGCATCGTCGATCAGATCTTCCACGCGTACCGCGATGCCGCCGCTCGGGCCGGCCGCACACTGCAGCTCGGGGAGGATCTCTGCTGGGGTGTCGGGATCTATCTGGCCGACTCCGAGGCGGAGGCGATCCGGCAGGTCGAGCCCGCTCACGACGAGCGCTACAAGTGGTTCGCCCCGTTCGGCTTCGTGCGCTATGCGGACGAGCACGGCCGTCCCTGGGGAACGCCGGGCGCGCCGGCTCGGGTGCCGACGTTGCGCGAGGGCATCGAGCAGAAGGCGTGGCTGTGCGGGCCACCGCGCCAGATCGTCGAGGCCATCCGCGAGTTCGAAGCACGCTATCCCGGACTCGACCAGGTGATGCTCCACTGGCCGGAAGGCGTGCCCGCGCGCGAGTACCAGGATCAGCTCCGCCGCTTCGCCCGCGAGGTCATGCCCGCGCTCCGGCGCTGAGCCATATACCCCTCACCCGTATTTTTCAGAGGGCCGCGAGGCCCCTTCCGGCGGTGTTTTTTCTTTGCCGCCCCTCGTACGCGTGGTAGTAATACCCCCAGGTTCGCACTGGGGACTTACACACAACGAGGAGGGGATCAGATGGCGGCGGCGAAGAAAAAGGCCTTTGGCGGTTACTCGATCAGCTTCAAGGGGTGCGGGGACTCGCTCGAGTCCCTCTTCGGGAGCAATCCGATCGGGCCCTCGGACATGACCAAGAAGCTCTGGTCGTACGTGAAGCGGAAGAAGCTCGGCAAGCGGCGGTAAGCGCGCCCGGCGCGGCGCACGCAGCACATGGCGGCTCACTTCGGTGGGCCGCTATTTTTCTGGCGAGCTCCGAATTACTGGGGCAGCTGATCGAGCCGACCGACGACCACGTCCGCGCGCAGGCCCAGCTCTTCCTCGGGCGCGCTCGCGCGGTTGCACCACGCGACCTGGTATCCGAAGGCTTTCGCACCGGCCACGTCCCACGCGTTCGATGAGACGAAGAGCAGCTCGCCGGCCGGGATGTCGAGGGCGCGCGGACCGAGCGCGTAGACGTCGGGCGAGGGCTTGTAGGTCTTCACCGCGTCGACGGACAGCACGTGCGCGAGATGACGGCCGAGCCCACTCGACGACACCGCGGCGTCCAGCATGCGCGGCGACCCATTGGACAGGATCGCTCGCGGTCGCGGCGCCAGGCGCTCCAGAGCGGCCGGAACCTCGGGAAAGCAGGCCAGCGTCAGGTACGCGTCCATGAGCCGGCGGATCTGCGCCTCGCTCGCTGACAGGCCGAGCCGACGCACCGTGTGACGCAGCGCCGCCTCGGTGACCACCCAGAAATCGTCGTAGCGCCGCATGAGGGCGCGCAGCCACGTGTATTCGAGCTGCTTCTGGCGCCACAGCGCCGAGAGCGTGGCCGGATCGCTGGTGAGCTCGCGGCCGGCTTCGATGACGGAGTGGACGTCGAAGAGCGTGCCGTACGCGTCGAAGACGTACCCGCGGATGCGGGCGGTCAGGGTGTGGCCTGAGCGGCCCGACGGACCCGGATCGACTTCTTCGTCGGTCGCACGCGCTCGGGCTCGGGAGGATCGAGGCCCGTTTCCACGAAGCCGAAGCGCAGCACCCGCTTGGCGTCGAGGAACGACTGAGCCCGACTGCGCGAGCCGAGCACGATCATCACGAACTCCTGGCCGCCCCGCCACGCGGCCACGGCCAGGTTGTAGCCGGCCTCGTGGGTGAAGCCGGTCTTGAGCGCCTGCACGCCGAGCGGGTCGTCGAAGAGCGGAATGTGGCGCGCGTAGACCCGGCCGCGGTAGATGAAGGTCTGCCCGCCCAGGAGCGTGCGGGCCGCCGGGTAGTCGTGGAGCAGCCGTGCGATCAGCAGGGCCATGTCCTTCGCGTTCGTCCGCTGGAGCGGATCGGGCAGGCCATGGGCGTTCGCGAAGCGAGTGGCCGCCATCCCGAACTCCTTGCCCTTCGTATTCATGCGGTCCACGAAGCTCGCCTCGTCACCGGCCAGATGCTCGGCGAGCGCGGCGGCGGCGTCGTTGGCGGAGGCGATGGCGACGCCCTCGAGCAGGACACGGAGCGGGACGTGCTCCCCGGTGCGAAGGCCCATGCGATAGCGGCCCACCCTCGAGGCGTGAGGGCTGACCGTGACCACGTCCTCGATGTCGACTCGACCACGCTCGATGGACTCGAACGCCAGGTAGAGCGTCATGAGCTTCACCAGGCTGGCCGGGGCGCGCTCCACGTCGGCGTTCTTCTCGAAGATGGTCCGCCCGTCGGCGTCCAGGAGCAGGACCGCCTCGGCATTGAGCCTCGGCGAGCGGACGGGCTGAGCACTGGCGTGCGCGACGAGCAGCAAAGTCAGCATCACCAGAGCGAGAGAAGAGACGCGAAGCACCGAGGCTATTTTACCCGATGAGCCCTCAGCGGACGGCCTGCTTCAACTCCTTGGAGGGTTTGAAACGCGGTATCCGCCCGTCGACGGTGACTGTCTGCCCAGTTTTTGGGTTGCGCAGGGTGCGGGGGCGCCGCCGAGCGACCGAAAACGTGCCGAAACCGACCAGCGTGACGGGGTCACCGCGCTTGAGGGACGTACGGATCGAGGTCAGCATGGCCCGGAGCGCACGTTCGGTGCCGGCCTTGGGCCACCCGGCGGCCTTCGCCATGCTGGCGATGAGGTCCGCTCGGGTCATCTACATGCCGAAAGCGCCGCGGGCCTCGTCCATCACGCCTTCCGTGATGGTCGCCAGGCCCTTGGCCTCGGCATAGCGTTCGATCGCACGGCGGGCCATGGGCTGGATGAAGTCGGGGATCCGGGCGATGCGCACTTCGGCCTCCGGGCTCCAGGTGACGGCGGCGGGCACCGCCGTCGCGCCCTCGCTCAACATCGCCGCGAACGGGCAACTGCTCGCCGGCGGCTCAGCCGTCGGCGCTTCCGTGAACGCGTCCGGCCTCGCGCCGGCCATCGAGGCGCGCAGGTGCTCGAAGGGCGCGGGCGGCGTCGTGCGTCCACCGATCTTCACGCCGAGGCTCTGCACCATCTGCGTCTCGAACGCGTTGGTCAGCATCGCCACGCGGAAGCCGCACTCGGGACAGCGAAACGTCACCGTGAGGGAGCCCTCGTCGGGCCCGGCGGTGCCGTGGAGCTTCATCGGTTCGTCGCAGTCGAGGCAGAGGAACTTCATGGCCGCGTCATTCTAGCAGGCGTCGGCAGCCGCGGCCACGTGCGGAGCGCCAGCGGTGTCTGCAGCAACAGGATCGCGGCGACGGCGCCACCGGCGAGCATCCACCATCCGGTCAACACGCCTCGTGCGACCACGACGGAGAAGAAGATGTACGCCGAGAACCGCGCGCGACGATGCCGAGCGAGTATCAACGCCGCGACCACGGGCGCGGCGACGCCAGACACCCACCAGTGGCCGACGGCGAGCGCGAACGTCGCGTAGCCGGCGAGCGCCAGCGCGAGACCCAACGCGAGCGCGCGCTCTGCGCGATGCGACGACGACTGCGACATGGAGCGCAGCGTAGGTGAGAGCTGTCGTCGAGTCAAACGCAGGCCGGGTACCCATCGGTACCCGGCCTCGCGCCTCACGCCGAAGCGAGCATTCGCGTCACGAGGAAATCTTCGAGGGACTTCCGGACTAGAATGCCGAGCGATGTGGTTCGTTCAGCGCGTCATCCCGTGGCTGGTGCTCGCTCTGGTGGCTTCGCCGGCGCATGCCGCCGACACGGTCTGGGAAGCCCTGCAGACGGCCGGCAGCATCGTCGTGCTCCGTCACAGCTTCGCGCCCGGCGGCTTCGATCCGCCCGACGCCAGGCTCGATGACTGTTCCACCCAGCGCAATCTCGACGACAGCGGCCGCCGTCAGGCCAGGCTGATCGGCGAGGCGTTTCGGCAGCACGGCATCACGGTCGGGGCGGTGCTCTCGAGTCCTCGCTGTCGATGCCTCGACACCGCCCGGCTCGCGTTTGGACGGGTCGAGTCGTGGGACCCACTTCAAGGCGCTCTCGACGACACGCAGCTTCGGCGGCAGCGCGTCGACGAGATCAAGAAGGTGATGAGCGAGCAGCGTGATGGACCGCCCCTGGTCCTGGTCACTCACGGCAGCGTCGTCACCGATTTGACCGGTCTCAACGTGAGAATGGGTGAATTCGTGGTCCTGGGGCGTGGGGCTGACGGCGCGTACTCGGTCGCCGGTCGGCTGTACGTGGAGTGAAGGCCTGACGAGCGACTCAGCTCACAGACGAGCGACGAACGACTCGAGCGAGGCTCCGTCGAACGTCTCGTCGGGTGCGTGACACACGCGGCACGCGCGGACGCCGATCTCCGAGACCATCGTGTAGCCGGTGGCCCCGTGGCGCCAGATGATCACGTCGTAGCCGCGTTGTCGGATCAGCTTGAACCTCGGGCTTTCTCCCAGGGCCAGCCGGTTGTAGGCCTCCTCTCCGACGATGAAGAGCGAGACCCGGTGTTGATCGAGCTGATATTCGATGGCCGCGGCATCGGCATTGGCAAAGCGCGACATGCGGCCGCCCACCAGCGTGACCTTGGGGTCCTTGACATTGGGAAGAACGACCTTGAAATCGACGCGCTGCCGGAACCAGCGCTCCATCAAGCGATGCGACACCCCGGTGACCTCTGGTGGCACGAGCCCGCGACCGAGCTTCTGATGCTGATCGATCGACATGTCCGCGACGTCGCTCAGTCGAATGCCACGCGGCACCGATCCGATCGAGCCAGGGCCGAGCGTGATGCTGATGGCGAGCACGACGGCGGCCGCGATCGTAGAGAGCCACGCCCTGGGGCCTGGCGCCGCGGGGTTGACGAGCGGGTCAGGGGCCGGGGCAGGCTTCGAGATCCGGATCTCACGAAGAGGCTCCCCGCTCGGCTCGTCCCCACTCGCGTCCCCTCTCAGGTGCCCACGGATCGCGGCCACGAGGGTCGCAGGGGAGCACGGCCTGGTCAGGAAGGCGTCGGCACCGGCACTGTGGACGGTCTCGCGCACTCCCGGCAGCGTGTGGCCGGTGAGGACGATGATGGGGATCGCCGCCGTGCGATCGTCCGCCTTGAGGCGCCGGCACACCTCCAGGCCGTCGAGTACGGGCATCACGAGGTCGAGAACGATCGCATCGGGCTGCTGGCGCGCCACGATGTCGATCACCTCGCCCCCGTCCGCCGCCTCGTCCACGACGAAGCCGGCAAGGGCCAGCGGCGCGACATACAGCGCCCGCTGGTCTCCGGCGTCGTCAGCGATCAGGACTCGCGTCATCTGTCCTCTATCCACGAAGATATGACCGTTTCCCTGACAGCAAGAGTCAGTCCAGCCCCGACGGACGTTCAAGTTTGCGGAATCGCG
>QHTB01000133.1:0-115971 GCA_003220615.1 Candidatus Rokuibacteriota bacterium | reverse complement strand
ATGAAGCGACGCGGCTTCCTCCGTCATGGCGTGATGGCTCTGGCACCCCTCGCCGGATGCACGCCACCGCCTCGGACGAGCGTCAGTGCGGGCTCTGGATCGCCTGCTGCTCGCGTCATCGTCGTGGGTGCTGGGCTGGCGGGACTCGCCGCTGCTCACGAACTCACTCGCGCGGGTGTCGAGGTCGCCGTGCTTGAGGCGCGCGACCGGCCCGGAGGCCGCGTCCACACCCTGCGGGAGCCGTTCTCGGACGGCCTCCACACGGAAGAGGGCGCGGTCTTCCTGCCCGACAACCACGAACTTACGATGGGCTACTGTCGCGAGTTCGGCCTCCCGCTCGTCCCGGTGGTGGAGCGGGCGGCCGGGAAGCTCTACCACGTCCGCGGTCGACTGATCCGGTTCGGGCGAGGCGGCAACCCCACGTGGCCGTTCCCGCTCACCGACGAAGAGGCGCAGCTCGGCTACTCCGGCATCTGGAAGAAGTACGTGGGCGACGCCCTCCATGATCTCGGCGATCCCTCTACGCCGGACTGGCCCACCGATCCGCGCGTCGAGCGTCTCGATCGGATGAACGGTGCCGAGTTCCTCGCCGCACGGGGCGCCTCGCCGGGCGCCATCGCGCTGCTTGGCGTCGGCTACTTCGACCTCCTCGGTGACGGCCTCGAGAGCTACTCGGCGCTGCTCCTCGTCCGTGATCTCGCGCTCAGCCAGACGCCCCACCAGACGTTCTCCATCAAGGGCGGCAACGACCGGCTGCCGCGCGCGTTCGCGTCAGTCCTCGGTCACCGCATCCACTACAACTCGCCGGTCGTGCAGGTCACGCCCGGCGAGCGCGGGGCGCGCGTGGTGGTGGAGCGCCGCGGTGAGCACCAGACGCTCACGGCGGATCACGTCATCGTCGCCATCCCGTTCTCGGTGCTGCGCCGGCTCGACGTCGGACCGGGGCTCACCCCGACCAAGCGGCAGGCGATCGACGAGCTGCCGTACACCTCGGTGGCTCGCGTGTACCTCCAGGCCAACCACAGATTCTGGGTTGACGAGGAGCTGCCCACGTCGGCCAGCACCGACCTGCCCGTGAAGTGGATTTTCGAGCCCACGCTGAACCAGCCGGGCCCGCGCGGCATCCTCGAGTGCTACACGGCGGGGCCGCCAGCGCGGGCGATGACAAACATGGCGCCTCAGGAGCGGATCGACTACGCGCTGTCCTACGTCGACCACGTGTACCCCGAGATCCGTCGGCACTTCGAGCGCGGCGCCTCGAAGTGCTGGGACGAGGACCCGTGGGCCCGCGGCGCCTACGCGTGGTTCCGACCAGGCCAGATGCGCTCCCTGCTGCCCCACATCGCGCGGCCGGAGGGCCGCCTGCACTTCGCTGGCGAGCACGCCTCGGCGTGGCCGGGGTGGACGCAGGGCGCGCTCGCATCCGGCGTGCGCGCCGCGCAGGAGATCCTCACCGCCGCTTGAGGGCGCGCCCGGCCGCCGGCCTCCTCCGACGGTCGGGCGACTCCGAAGATCGCAGGGGAAAATTCGCGTCAGGCGGCGAGGAGGAGCTACTGTTGTTTGATCCGTTCCTTCCTTGGTCTCGGTGGAGGTGCCGCGATGACCTGCGAAGACTGCGAGGAGCTAAACGGACCGAGCACCCTCGAAAACGCCGCACACAAGATCACCCTTCTCGCGTCACCTCCGACCCGCGCACTGGCGCGGGTACTGCCTCACGGCGTGAAGAAGGCGCTCGTCACCTTACTCCTGACGGTGACCGACGTCCTGCGCAGGTAAGATCACCGCAAGCTCGGGCGCGGCCTCGAGGATCTCGCCGCTGGCCACGTCCACGGGCCGTTCAAGACGGCGAAGGCCTAACCGAGCCTTCTCGGCGCAGCTCGAACGATCGACGATCTGTTGGCTGACGCGTAGTTAGCTGATAGCATCAACGACGCGAGCCGGGGTAGCTCAGAGGCAGAGCAACTGATTCGTAATCAGTAGGTCGCGGGTTCGACTCCCGCCCCCGGCTCCAGCTGAGAAAACTTTTTCCGTCTTGAATCGTCGAGATACCTGTCGGATCGTTCTGCTAGCGAGATGGCCACGGTAGTCCTGGTTGACGATCACGATTCCCAGCGCGAGATCTACGAGCTGGCGCTCAGTACCGCCGGCTTCGTCGTTCACGAAGCGGCAAGCGGTGAGCGGGCCATCGAGATGGTTCATGTCCTTCGCCCGGACGTCGTCGTGCTCGATCTCGCGATGCCGAAGCTCGACGGGTGGGAGGTGTGCCGGCGCCTGAAATCGGATCCCGAGACGCGCGGCATCCCGATCGTCGTCGTCACTGCCCACATCGTGCCGGGAGTTCGGGAGAGCGCCGAGCATGCCGGCTGCGATGCCTATCTGACGAAGCCTTGCCTCCCCAACGAGCTCATTGCCACAGTCCGCGCGCATCTCAAGCGCGCAGTTGCCTGACGCTACCCGAGCACGTTACATCCCCCCGCCCCCGCCGCCGCCACCCCCACCCCCGCCACCTCCACCGTCGACCCAGGTGTACGTCATCACCGACAGACGGTAGCTCGGCGCCGGTGGGGCCAGGACCTCGAAATAGGCCCGCGAGCCTGGTGCCACGTCGCCGGGAATCCGGTCGATAGTCGTGGAGGTGACGGCTCCGGCAACGTCGAGCCCTTCCACTTTCAGGCGGAGATCGGTGGCCGCCAGGCCCCAGTGGTTGGCGATGTAGCCTCGCACGGAGGGCTTGCCTCGGTACTGGCCGCGTTCCCAGTCGATCGTGAAGTACGTCGTCCCTTCCCCCATCCCGAAGTTCTGGGCCGGGGCGCTCGCCACCGATCCAAGGAGGGTCATCACGATCGCCAGGACGTTCACGCTGACGGAAGTTTCCGAGAGGCGGTCGCGGGGTGATCCACTCATGGCCGTGAGTTCAGCGTCGCGGGGGCACGGTCACTGGTTTGGCCGGTGGTCGATTGTCCGGCTGGATGAGGCCCATGGCCTGGAACTTCTGATCACCCGGCGTCCCGTATACGGCGATCGACGACCCGGCCTTGAGCGATGAGGCTCCACTGCTGAGGGCCGAGAGATCGACCAGCACGATCTGTCCGTCCGCGGCCTGCACGACGGCCCAGTTTCCGGCCATGATCTTGACGGTGCCTCTCAGCTCTGCCATGCGCGGTGAATCGGGCGAGCCCGGGGAAGACGTGGTTC
Source organism: Candidatus Rokuibacteriota bacterium (assembly GCA_003220615.1). Classification (GTDB taxonomy): domain Bacteria; phylum Methylomirabilota; class Methylomirabilia; order Rokubacteriales; family CSP1-6; genus 40CM-68-15. The sequence goes on along the minus strand of QHTB01000133.1, from coordinate 112,776 downwards.
CGTCAGACTGAGGCTTGGCTGGCGGCGGTGCGTCGGGAGCCGGCGGCTGGGGTGGCCTGACCGGCGGCGCCGGCGCCATGGCCACCTCTGGCCTGGTCACTGCCTTCGCCGTCTGGGCGGACTCCGTCGCCGCAGATTTGGACGGGCTCGGTGGTGGAGGTGGGGGAGCCGATGCGGCTGCCGTCGGATTGACGAGCGGCATCAGCGCCATCGCCAGGGCGGCGGCATCCCCCGAGCCGAGGGCGATGGCGTTGATCTCGTACGGGTTCTTCGCCTCGGTGCCCAGGATGCTCACGCGCATGCCCGAGGTCAGCGGAGCTGACTCCAGGTGCTTCGCGGTCTTGATCTCGGCGTAATACCACCGCCCGTCCTCGGTGTGGACCACGATGAAGGGCTCGGCGGTCAGCCTGGCCGGCCACTCCAGGACTCCTTGCACGAGTCGAGGTTCGCCAGGAGCGGAGTGGGCGAAGGAAGTGAAGACGAACGTGATCGTCATGACGACGAGAAGCGCCACCGTGCTGTTCATCGCGGCACCTCCAGATCGCGCGCGCTCGAGGATTTATGTCCGACGGCGGTCGATCGCCAGATATTCAGGCGCGGCGGCCTTGACAGGTGGCCCAGTGTCGCCCCTAATAGCGAGCCCGATCATGGTGGCAAGGGCACGCTTCGACGTGACGGGCCGGACGTGCCTGGTGACCGGGGCCGGGCGCGGGATCGGACGGGCGACGGCGGAAGCCTTCGCGGATGCCGGCGCGCGTGTGATCGTCGCCGACGTCGACGAGGCCTCGGCCAAGTCCGTCGCCGACGGCATCGCCGCCACCGGTGGCCAGGCCTGCGCCATCGGCCTCGACGTCGGCTCGGCCATCAGCGTAGAGACCGGGATCGCGCAGGCCGCCCGCTTCGGCGGCGGCCGGCTCGACGTCCTGATCAACAATGCCGGCGTGAATGTGGTCAAGGCGACCGACGCGATCACGCTCGAGGAGTGGGAGCGCGTGGTGCGCGTCAACCTCACCGGCGTGTTCCTGTGCTCGCAGGCCGCAGCGCGGGTCATGCGCGGCCACGGGGGCGGCCGGATCGTCAACGTCGCGTCGATCTACGGCCTCGTTGGTCCCGCCCTCCACGCCGCCTCACCCTACGCCGCGACCAAGAGCGGGGTGGTCGGCCTCACCCGGGCGCTCGCCATCGAGTGGGCGGCCGAAGGCATCCGCGTCAACGCGGTTGCGCCGACCCACGTCCGCACGGAGATGACTCGGGCGCGCGTGGACGACGAGGAGTACCGCGCCCGCCTGCTCGCGCGGACCCCACTCGGGCGCGTCCTCGAGCCCGACGACGTCGTGGGGGCGCTCCTCTTCCTGGCCTCGCCGGCGGCCGACAGCATCACCGGCCACGTGCTCGCCGTGGACGGTGGATGGCTCGCGGAGTGACGCGATGATGACCGCCCGCTACGGAACGCTCTTCGACCTCGGTGAGCGCGTGGCCATCGTGACCGGCGGCGGGGGCGCGCTGGGCGGCGCCATCGCCCAGGGGCTGGCCGAGTTCGGTGCACGCGTCGTCCTCGCTGACCTCGACGCGGCGCTGGCGAAGACGGCAGCGTCGGGGATTACCGGGGCCACGGCGGACGTCGTCGACGTGACCGATCCCGTGTCCGCCACGGCCCTCGCCGAGCGCGTGCAGGGCGCGTTCGGCCGCATCGACATCCTCATCAATGCCGCCGGCATCTTCCGGGTGGCGCCGGCGCTCGAGCTGTCGATGGCCGACTGGGATGCGGTGCTCCGCGTGAACCTGACCGGCATCTTCGTCATGACGCGGGCCGTCGCGCCGCACATGCTCGCCCGCGGGCGGGGCAACGTCGTGAACATCACCTCGGTGTCGAGCGTGGTGGCGAACCCGGAGTACGCGGCCTATGCGGCCTCGAAGGGCGGCGCGATGCAGCTCACGCGGGTCCTGGGCGTCGAGTGGTGCCGCCAGGGCATTGCCGTGAACGCCATCGCGCCAGCGTTCACCGAGACGCCGCTCACTCGCGGCTATCTCGCGCGCCCGGGCGCTCCCGAGCGCGTGGTGGGCCGGATCCCCATGGGCCGGCTGGCCGAGCCATCCGACATCGTCGGCGCCGCCGTCTTCCTGGCGTCGGACGCGGCCTCGTTCATGGTCGGCCAGACGCTCTTCGTCGATGGCGGCCGCACACTGTGACCGGCAGGCGCCGCGTCCGCTTCATCGACGTGACGTTGCGCGATGCCCACCAGTCGTTGTGGTCCACGCGCATGACGACGGCCATGATGTTGCCGGTGGCGCCGGCGCTCGATCGCGCGGGGTTCGAGGCCATCGATCTGGTGGGTGGCGCCGTCTTCGACGTCTGCGTCCGTTACCTGCGCGAGGACCCCTGGGAGCGCATGCGCATCATGAGCGGCGTCATCACCCGGACGCCGCTCATCGTCATGACGCGAGCGCAGAGCCTCTTCACGTTCGAGTTCTTCCCAGACGACGTCGTCGCGCTGACGGCTCGGCGCATCGCGGCCAACGGCATCCGCTACGTCACCCCGTACGATGCGCTCAACGACATGCGGAACATGGAGGTGCCCGTGCGCGCCTCCAGGGCAGCCGGTCTCTACGTGGACGGCGGCATCGTCTATACGGTGAGCCCTGTCCACACGGACGAGTACTACGCCCGGAAGGCGCGAGAGCTCGTGGCGCTCGGCGTCGATGCGGTGTTCCTCAAGGACCCCAGCGGCCTGCTGACGCCTGAGCGAACGCGCACGCTCATCCCGGCCTTGCGCGCGGCGGTCGGTGCCCTTCCGTTACAGCTCCACTCGCACTGCCTCACCGGCCTGGCTCCGCTGTGTGCTCTGGAGGCGATCGAGCTCGGGGTGGACGCCGTGCATACGGCGACGTCGCCGCTGGCGCACGGCGCGTCGCACCCACCCACGGAGTGGCTGGCGCGCAACGCGCAGCGGATGGGACACGACATCGACCTCGACGTCGCCGCGCTTGCCCCGGTCGCCGATTACTTCCGCTACGTGGCCGCGCGCGAGGCCAAGCCCCTCGGCGAAGTGGCCGAGTACGACCTGTTCCACTACGAGCACCAGGTGCCTGGCGGCATGATCTCGAACCTCCGGAGTCAGCTTCGGGATCTCGGGCTCGAGCATCGGCTCGAGGAGATCCTCGAGGAGGCGGCCCAGGTTCGCCGCGACCTCGGGTATCCGATCATCGTGAGCCCGTTCGCCCAGTTCGTCGTGACCCAGGCCGTGCTCAACGTGGTCGGCGGCGAGCGCTACGCGACGGTGCCCGACGAGGTGCGCAAGTACGTGCTCGGCTACTACGGTGAGCTGGCCGCGCCGGTCGAGCCGAAGATCCTCGATCGCGTCGCCGGCCGTGACCAGCCGGTCATCGCGCGGCCGGGCGAGCTGCTCCCGCCCGGCGTGGAACGCGCGCGCCGCGAGCTGGGCCCGTTCGCGTCGGACGACGACCTGCTGCTGGCGATCTTCTACACCCCGGACCAGTACGCGGCGCTGCTCGACGCCCGTCCCATCCGGACCGACTATCCCGTGGCCCTGACGCCCCTGGTCACGCTCGTGAAGGAGCTGGCGGCGCGCCCGACCGTGCGGTCGGTGTGGCTCGTCAAGGAGACTCTGAGCTAGATGGCGACGGTGGAATTCGACGCCGGTGCTCGCCGGCAGGCGCTCACGCTGCCGGATGGCGCCACCGTGCTCGAGTACGTGGAGCAGCCGGCCACGGGCGAGGCGGGCGCGCTCGTGGATCGTGCGCTCGACGCTCCACTCGGCCTGCCGCCGCTTCGAGAGCTCGCGGCCACGCTCCCGCGCGGCGGTCGGCGCGTCGTCATCGCGTTCGACGACCCCAACCGCCCGCTCGCCACGATCCGCGCCGTGCTGCCCGCGGTCCTGGGGCGCCTGAATGCCGCCGGAGTCGGTGACGAGGACATCACGCTCGTCAGCGCGAACGGCATGCACCCCAAGTTCAGTCGCGAGGCCTTCGCCGCCTATCTCGGCCCGGACGTGCTCGAGCGATTCGGCGGTCGCGTCCGGAATCACGACTGCGAGGACGTGGACGACCTCGTGGACCTCGGGGCCACGGAGTTCGGGGACGTGGTCCAGGTGAATCGTCACGCGGTCGAGAGCGATCTGCTGATCTACGTCGGCAACGTGGCCGTGAACATCTGGGGTGGGTACTCGGGAACGGGCAGCGTGGTCGGCCTGGCCGGCGTTCGCGGCTTCGCCGGTCATCACGGCCGTCACGGCATCGGCCATCCCGATTCCTGTCACGGTGATCCACACGCGATGCTCTACCAGCGGCGCAAGCGCGCCGTCGCCGCGGTCATCGATCGGGCCCGGCCGCGGCCCGTCCTCTACGTGGAGGCGATGACCGATGGCCGTGGCGTCGTCGACGTCTTCGCCGGAACCTCCGACCGCATCCGCGCCGCCGCCTGGCCCGAGGCCGACCGGCGTTTCGTGCGGCCCGCAGCACCCGCCGACGTCGTCATCGTCGGCTTGGCGCCGGCGTTCCTCTACGGCCCGGCGCACAACCCGCTCATCGCGCTGACCGGCGTGTGCTTTCCTCTGAGACTCTGGCGTGGTCAGCCGCTCCTCCGTCCAGGCGGCGTCGTCATCGGCGTGACCGACAGCCTCGGCGTCGTGGACGCCGCGACGCATCCCGGTTACGAGGAGGCGATCGCCGAATTCGGTGTGGCTCGATCGTTCGAGACTGTCGCCAAGGCGGGGTCCCGCATCGGTGGCGATGCCGCGCTGGTGGCGCGGTACCGCGCCGGGAGCGCGTATCATCCGTGGCACCCGTTCTGGCTCTTTGCCGAGGACGAGTACGGCATGACGCGCGCGGGCGCCATCATCATGGCGGGAGCGAGACCAGGGATGCTGTGGCAGCAGCTCGGCTGCGTGGTGGCGGCCACACCGAGCGACGCGCTGGCTCAGGCGCGCGGCCTCGTCGGCGCCGAAGCTCGGATCGTGGCGCTGCCCACGTACTGGTCGAAGCCGCGCATCGCCTTCCAGGTGGGCTGACGTCGCAGTGAATGGAACCGGGGACAGAAAGGACGCGCGCATGACGTCGATGACACGGTGGACGGTCGCCCTGCTGATGGTCCTGATGGTGCTCGCGCTGCCCGTTGTCGCCAGCGCCCAGAAGATGACGACGCTGCGAGTGGGCGACCAGATCGGGTCGGAGCTCGACTATGGCCCGTACTGGATCGCCGTCGAGAAGGGGTACTTCAAGGAAGAGGGCATCACCACGGTGCGCAAGACCTATCCGAACGGCCCGGCCACCTTGCTCGACTACAACAAAGGCGAGCTGGATGCGGTGATGGCAGGACTCGGGCCGTTCCTGCAGGCAGCGTCCCAGGGCTCGGACTACGTGATCGTCAGCTCGATCACCAAGGGCAACGCGCCGCTGGTGGCGCGGCCCGAGATCAAGGCGGCGAAGGACCTGAACGGCAAGCGTGTGGGCACACCCGGACTCGGAACGATCCACGACACGATGTTGACGCTCTACGAGCGCGAGCACGGCATCAAGGTCGAGCACGTCTCCGCCAAGATCACCGACCTCGTCGCCATGCTGGAGAAGGGCGAGGTGCAGGGCGTCCTGTGCTGGGAGACGGTGGCGGCCACCACGGTGCGCGCCGTGAAGGGCGCGCACTATCTGGCTCCGCTGCCGGTCATCCCGGGCGCCGAGAGCCTCGAGGTGATCATCAGCCGCAAGATCGCCCAGGGTCAGCCCGAGGTGGCGCTCGGATTCACGCGCGCGCTCCTCAAGGGGATGCGCTACATCGACAAGCACGAGGACGCGGCCCTCGCCATCATCGCGAAGGCCATGAACGTCCCGGACGCGATCGAGGTCGCCCGGCTGGCCAAGACCCAGGTGAAGGTCACCGACCCGTACATGGAGCCGAAGAGCTCGCAGATCATCTACCAGGCGCTGCTCGAGACGAAGAAGATCACCACCGAGCGCGTCAAGAGCTACGACGATTTCACGCAGCGCTTCGTGGACTACTCCTTCCTCAAGAAGGCCGAGGAGTCGCTCAAGGGATGGGAGCCGAAGAAGTAGCCGACGTCCTCGGGGTCGCCACGGCCGCGCCGGTTTCTCGCGAGGCCGGCCGGCGTCGCTCGTTGCGCGTGCTGCTGCACAACGCGGCGGCGGCGCTGGCCGTCCTTGCCGCCTGGCAGGCGGCGACCTTCATCGTGCACTCCGTGTTCTTCCCGAGCCCGTGGCAGGTGGCGCGCGCCTTCGTCGACCTCGCGCTGAACGGTGACGTCGCCGGCCACACGCTGCTCACACACATGGCGTGGAGCATGGCGCGGCTGGCCGCCGGCTTCCTCATGGGCGTGGTGCTCGGCGTGCCGCTCGGTCTGCTCATGGGCCTCTACCGCCCGCTCTATGCCGGCACGCGCGCGGCGCTGGAGCCGTTCCGCTTCATCCCTCCCATCGCCTGGATCCCGCTCACCATCGTGCTGCTCTCCGGCTTCCCGCGGTACGTGTTCCTCATCTGGCTCGGCGCATTCTTTCCGATCTTCGTGGCCACGCTGGTCGGCGTGCCGCGGGTGGAGCCCATCCACAAGAACGTGGCCAAGGTCCACGGCGCGGGCCGCTGGTACATCCTGCGCAAGGTCGTGGTGCCCTCCGTGCTGCCCGACATCCTCGGCGGCATGCGGGTGGGGATGGGAACCGCGTGGATGACGATCGTGGCCGCCGAGATGAGCGGCGGGGAGACGACGGGCCTCGGACGCATGATGGTGAACTACGCCGAGCTGATCCGCATTCCCGAGATCGTCGTCGGCATGATCTTGATCGGCGTGCTCGGCTTCGCCATGAACGAGCTCCTGCTGCGCATCGAGCGGCGCCTCTTCCGCTGGCGGTGGGAGGTCACGCTGTGAGGGCCGGCGGCGAGAAGGTCGTCGTCGACGTCACCCAGCGGTTCGGTGACCTCGTCGTTCTCGATCACCTTCGCTTCAGCATCGCCGCCAACGAGTTCGTGTGCGTCCTGGGCAAGAGCGGCTGTGGCAAGACGACGGTGGCGAATCTCCTGGCGGGGCTCCTGCCGTGCTCGGAGGGCACGGTCACCATCGACGGCGTCCCCACCGACCCCCGCCGCCACGAGCTGGCCTTCGTCTTCCAGGAGCCGTCGCTCTGGCCCTGGCGGACCGTCCGCGACAACATCCGCATCGGGCTCGAGATCAAGCGCGTGCCCACGCCCGAGCTCGAGCGGCGCGTCGCCGAGATGATCGAGCTGGTCGGGCTGCGTGGCTTCGAGGCCTACTATCCCTACCAGATCTCGGGCGGCATGAAGCAGCGCGTGGCCATCGCCCGCGCCTTCGCCGTCGACGCCGACCTGATCTTGATGGACGAGCCGTTCGCCGCGCTGGACGAGCAGACCCGGCACGGGATGCAGGCCGAGGTGCTTCGCATCTGGGAGCGGAAGAAGACCACCGTCGTCTTCGTCACCCACAACCTGGAAGAGGCCATCTATCTCGCCGAGCGGATCATCGTCCTCACGGAGAAGCCCGCGCGCATCAAGGCGAGCCTCGACGTCGAGCTGCCGCGGCCCCGCGACTACGCGCATCCCGGGTTCATCGCGCTGCGCAAGCGACTGGGCGAGCTGATGGGCTCGGCGTGGTGAGGAGCGAGGTCGGCGTCGTCGACGTGACGCTGCGCGACGGCCATCAGTCGCTGTGGGCAACGCGCATGCCGACCTCCATGATGCTGCCGATCGCCGAGCGCATGGACACCATGGGCTTTCACGCCATCGACCTGATGGCGGCGGTGACGTTCGACGTCTGCGTCCGCTACCTCCGTGAAGACCCGTGGCAGCGGATTCGCCTCATGGCCGCGCGGGTCCGGCGCACGCCGCTCAACGGCTGGGTCCGCAGCAAGAGCCTGATCAGCTTCGACCTGGTTGCCGACGACGTGATCGAGCTGTGGGTGCAGCGCCTCGCCGCCAACGGGCTGCGCCGCGTCACCTGCTTCGACGCGCTCTTCGACCTCGACAACCTGGCGCCGTCCATCCGCGCCGGCAAAGCCGCGGGCCTCTACACGGTTGGCGCGCTCGTCTTCTCGCTGAGCCCCGTGCATACCGACCAGCTCTTCGCCGACAAAACGCGCGGCCTGGTGGCGCTCGGGGTCGACGCGATCTTGCTGAAGGATTCGGCCGGACTCCTGACTCCGGAGCGCGTGAAGACCCTGCTGCCCGCCATGCAGGCGGCGCTCGGCGGCCGCCCGCTCGAGATCCACTCCCACTGCACGACCGGGCTGGCTCCGATCGTGTACGCAGAGGCGCTCAAGCTCGGCGTGGACGCGGTGCACACGGCGATCTCGCCACTCGCCAACGGCCCATCGTTACCCCCGACCGAGCGGATCGTCGACTTCGCGCGACGTCTCGACCGCCGCGTGACCGTCGACGCCGAGGGATTGGCCACGATGGCGGCCTACTTCCGCGAGGCTGCGCGCGCGGCCGGGAAGCCGCTCGGCCGCGCCGTCGAGTACGACCCGTTCCACTATCGCCACCAGGTCCCGGGCGGCATGATGACGAACCTGCGCGCTCAGCTTGCGGCGGCTGGGCTGGAGGCCCGCCTCGACGAGATCCTGGAGGAGATCGCCCGCGTGCGCGAGGAGCTGGGCTGGCTCAACATGGTCACGCCGACGTCGCAGCTCGTGGCCACGCAGGCCGTGCTCAACGTGGTGCAGGGCGAGCGATATCGCACGATTCCCACCGAGGTGGTCAAGTACGCGCTCGGTCACTACGGCGCGCCGCTGGCGCCCGTCGCGCCTGACGTGATGGACCGGATCATGAGCATGACGGAAGCGCGCCGTCTCGCGGCGCGCGCGCCGCTGCCGCCCATGGTGGAGCGTGTTCGCGCTCGGCTCGGAGCGGGCGTGTCCGACGACGAGCTGCTGCTGCGCATCATGTTTCCCGAGGAGCACGTCGAGGCGATGCTGGCGCGCGCGCGAATGGAAGCGGCGTGACACCGGGGGAGACCCGCGCGATGGAGCTCGAGGGACAGGTCGCGCTGGTGACGGGCGCCGCGCAGGGCATCGGCGAGGCCATCGCCCTGGCGCTGGCCAGCGCCGGCGCCGACGTGGTGATCAACGACGTCAACGAGGAGCGCGCCAAGGCAACCGCGGTGCGCGTGCGCGAGCTCGGCCGGCGGGCGCTGCCGTGGGTCGCCGACGTCTCGCGCGGTGACGCCGTGGCGGCGATGATGGGGGCCACCGTCCGGGACTTCGGTCACCTCGATATCCTCGTCAACAACGCCGGCATCGGCCAGCGGATGATGGCCGAGGACATTTCGGAGACGGACTGGCGCCGTGTGATCGACGTGAACCTGACCGGCGTGTTCCTGTGCTCGCGCGCGGCGATCCAGCTGATGAAGCCACGCCGGCGCGGCCACATCGTGAACGTCGCCTCGATCGCCGGCAAGCGCATCAGCATCCACGGCGCCGCCCACTACACGGCGGCCAAGGCGGGCGTCATCGCGCTCACGCGTCACCTCGCCTACGAGCTCGGGCCCCACGGCATTCGGGTGAACGCGATCTGTCCGGGAGAGACGGCGACGCCCCTCATCGAGCAGATCGGCGATCCGGTCGTGCTGGAGTCGACCCGACGGCTCATCCCTCTCGGGCGCTCCGCGACCCCCAAGGATCAGGCCGACGCGGTGCTGATGCTCCTCTCGGATCGCGCGCGCTACGTCACCGGGGTCGCGCTCGACGTGGATGGCGGGATGCTGCTCGGCTGGATGGACAACGAGACCTACGAGCAGCGTCGCCGCCGCGATCCCCAGGCCGACGCGACGAGCTGACCGTCAGGCCGGCGTCGACTCGAAGAGCTGCTGCCGCAGCCAGCGCTTGACCTCGGCTGCGAGCTGGACCATGGCCGGCTGCGTCATGTCACGCGGACGGGCGGAGTCGACGGTCTTGATCTCCTCGATGTGTCCGGGGCGAGGCGTCATGATCGCCACGCGATCGGAGAGCTTGATCGCCTCGTCGATGCTGTGAGTGACGAAGATCACGGTCTTCCGCTCGCGCTGCCAGATTTTGAGCAGCTCGTCCTGCATGAACTCGCGCGTCTGGATGTCGAGCGACGCGAACGGCTCGTCCATGAGGAGGATGGACGGGTTCACGGCCAGCGCGCGAGCGATGCTCACGCGCTGGCGCATGCCGCCCGACAGCTCGCGCGGGTACCGCTTCTCGAATCCGCGCAGCCCCACCAGCCCAATATAATGGTCGGTCACGTCACGCCGCTCCGGCTCGGGCAGCCGCTTTCGCTTGAGGCCAGCCCGGCTCCCTGATCGTCTGTCCGCCGACCAGGAGCTCGCCGCGCGTCGGCATCTCGAAGCCGGCGAGGAGATTCAGCAGCGTCGTCTTGCCGCAGCCGCTCGGCCCGACGATCGAGAAGAACTCGTTGTCCTCGACCTGAAAGCTGACCCCGTGGAGCGCGAGGAGGGGCTCGCCTTTGATCGAGACGTGCACCTTGCTCACGTTGCGGACGACGACCTGGGCCATCGCGCTACCGCCGGTACCAGGGCATGGCGATCGCCGCGATCTGGCGCATGAGGAAGTCGAGGATCAGTCCCAGGATGCCGATGAGGACCATGCCGAGCAGGATGTAGTCGCTGCGGAAGAGCGTCCGGGCGTTGTTGATCATGAAGCCGAGCCCGGTGGGCGCAGCCACCAGCTCACCGGCCACCAGCGCCATCCACCCGATGCCGAGCCCCACGCGCAGTCCCGTGAAAATGTTCGGGAGCGACGCGGGCAGCACGACGGTGAGGAAGAGATCGCGCCGGCGCGCCCCCAGGCTCAGGCCGGCGCGCACGAGATACGTGTCGACGTCGCGGGCGCCGGCCATCGCGTTGAGCACGATGGGGAAGAACGCGGCCAGGAAGATGATGTACTCGTTCTGCGTGTCGCCGATTCCGAACCAGAGAATGCTGAGCGGAATCCACGCGAGCGGCGGAATCGGGCGGATGAACTCCAGCAGGGGATCGACCGACGCGCGGAATCCCGCCGACCAGCCCATGGCGAGACCGAGTGGCACGCCGAGGATCGCGCCCACGCCGACCGCGACCAGCACACGGCGCAGGCTGTCCATGACGTGAGTGAGCAGCGCGCCGCGCGCGATCAGCTCCTGTGCGGCCGAGAACACCGCGGTGGGCGGCGGCAGCATGACGTCGAGCTGGGGATTGATGCGCGTGCCCAGCGTGCTCACCGCCTGCCACACGACCAGGAAGAGCGCGAGCAGCCAGAGGTGCAGCAGTCGGCGGGCGAGGCGCCGCCACGCCGGTGGGGGCGGCGGGATCAGCGTCCCGGCCAGGGCCGCGTGATCGGCCGCCGCCCGCGAGGGTGCCGTCAAGTCGCCCGGCGCCCCACTGGCGATGTGGCTCACGCCGGCCTCATGGCCGATACGTCTTTCCCATGAACGTCCACGGTTTCTTCAGCTCGCCAGGCTCCGGGAACGGCGCCGGGCCCTTGAGGAGATCGGCCGCGTACGGCTTGTACGGCAGGTTGCCGACCCCGCCCCAGTCCTTGGGCAGGAACGGCGGACGCTCGGGCGCATTCCACCCGAGCCGGTCGAAGGTCGCCTTCATGTACGACGTCCGTCGCACGTCCTGCCAGTTGGCGACGGTGACCTCGCGCTTGGCCGCCCCGGTCTCGTGCGCCCACTTGCTGATGCGGCCCTCCTCCTTGGGCCACACGCCGTTGGCGTCGTCGAACGGGTAGTAGACGGTCGGCTTCGGCCAGAAGAAGTAGAGGTCCGACATCCGCTTGATGAGCGCCTTGTTCACGCTCGCGTACTGAGGAAGCGCGAACAGCTCGCTCATCGCCTTCTCGGTGTTCGCCTTGCCCCACAGGATGGCTTCGACGAACGCGTCGGTCAGCGCCTGTGCCACGTCCGGCGCGTTCTCCTCGACCTCCCGCCGCGTGTAGTAGTAGCCGCTGTAGAGGTAGTAGGGGTTCAAGGATTCCAGTCGCCGACTCGTCTTGAGGACCTCGACGGAGTTGGAGGCGTGCGGTTCCCAGATGGTCGTCACGTCGAGGCCCTTGGGCATCGCGGCCAGCTCGCCGGGGGGCAGGCTGCGCAACGAGAAGTCCTGATTCTCCTTGAGGCCGAGGTGGTGCGAGGCTGCGATGAAGCCGAAATGGTTCGTGGAGCCCGTGGTCGTTCCGACGACGGCCGGACGCTTGAGGACCTTCTGATCCTTGAGATCGGAGAGGCTCTTGAGCGGCGAGTCGAGCGGGACGAGCGCCTCGTGGGTGATCCCCGGCGTGTGAGTGGCCAGCGCTCGCGTCGGCACGTTGTTGGCGAGCAGCGCCAGCACGCCGAGGGCGCCCGTGTTGGCGACCTGGGTGCGGCCGGGAATGAACGCCTCATTCGAGAAGCCGGCAGCGACGAAGGTCTGCCACTTCATCTCGAGGCCGCGCTTCTCGAGGAGCTTCTCGTTCATGAGGATGCTGCCGAGCAGCTCCTCGCCGGACCACATCACGATGAAGCCGGCGTTGAGCGGCCACCAGCCCTTTCCCTGCAGCCACTGCCTGGACTTGGTCGAGATCTGCTCGTAGGGCAGCGGCCAGCCCCACTCGGTGAATTGCGCCTGCGCGACGGCGGGCCTGGCCTGGCCGAGCCCGCCCGCGAGGAGACTTCCGGTGGCGACAGCGGTGTATCCGAGGAAGCGGCGGCGATCCACGCGATCCATGGCGTCTCCTCTTCTCAGCGCGAGTTCACTTCACGAGCTCACTTCATGATGCGAAAGTCAGCGATGGCCACACCACGTCCCTCGTCCCCCACCATCACGGGATTCAGATCCAGCGATTCCAGCTCGAGCTCGGCCGCCAGGCGGGAGACGCGGTGCAGGACGTCGGCGAGCGCGTTCACGTCGTGCGGTTTCTGGCCGCGGGCGCCCCGGAGCAGCGGCGACCACCGGGCGCCGAGGATGGCCGCGCGCGCTTCCTCGCGGTCGAGCGGGGCCAGGCGGAGCGTCACCTCGCGTAGCACCTCGACGTAGATCCCGCCCAGGCCGACGACCACCACGGGGCCGAAGGTCGGGTCGCGCCGGGCGCCGACGAACGCCTCGAGGCCACGCACCATCGGTTGCAGCAGCACGCCCTCGCCGGCGTGTCGCTCGACGAGCCCGGCCAGCCGCTCGAACGCCGCCACCAACATTGCCTCGCCGGCGATGTCGAGCACGACACCGCCCACGTCGCTCTTGTGCAGCAGCGCTCCCCCGCCGATGGCTTTGAGTACGAGCGGATAGCCGAAGGCGTGGGCGGCAGCTCGCGCCTCGTCGGCCGTCGTCGCGAGCCGCCACGGCACGAGCGGCAGGCCGTATCGCTCGAGCAGCGCGGCTTGCGAGCGATACCCATCGGGCACGGTCGTCCCCACCCGACCGGACGGTGTCGCGTCAGGCTCGACGTCCTTGAGCGAGCGGCGGATCTTCGTCCACCAGGCCGCGTGGGCGACCGCGTCCACGCAGCGCACGGGGTCGGAAAACGCGGGCACGCCGCCGGCCTGGAGCTTGTCGGTCACGCGCTCGGGCATGCCGATCCACGCGACCGCGAACGGCTTCGGCTGGCGCGCGCGCAGCTCGACGAGCGCGTCGGCCAGCTCGTCGGCCGCTCGCCAGATCAGGTTCACGCTCAGCAGGCCGGCGTCGAACTCCGGAGAGACAAGGGCGTCTTCGAGGCAGTCGACCATGAGCCGCGGCCGGAACACGACGTTCGCCGTCATGTCGACGGGATTGCCGAAGGCGGCGTACGACGGCAGCCGGGTCGCGAGTCGCGCGCGCAGCGCCTCGTCGGCGGGCGGGACGCGGAGCCCTCGATCGTCGCAGACGTCGGCCATGAGCACGCCGGTGCCGCCGGAGTGGCTCAAGAGCGCGAGACGATCGCCCATCTCGCCGGGCAGCGCGGAGAAGAGCTTGAGCGCGTCGATGAGGCCCTCGATCGAGCCGACGCGGACGGCGCCGTACCTGGTCATGACGGCGCCGTAGACTTCGTCGGCGCCCACCAGGGCTCCCGTATGCGAGCGAGCCGCCTGCTGGCCGACGGCCGAGCGCCCGACCTTCAGGAGCACGACCGGCTTGCCGGCCGCCAGCGCCCGTCCCAGCGCCGCGGCCAGCTTGCGGCCGTCGCGCACGCCTTCGACGTACCCGGCGATGACTCGCGTTCCCGGATCGTCGACGAAGTAGTCGCAGAAATCAGCGAAGTCGAGGTCGGCCTCGTTGCCCGTGCTGATGAAGTGGCCGACCTTCACGCCGGCGGCGCGGCCCACGGCGACCACGGCAGTGCCGAGGGCGCCGCTCTGGGTGACGAAGGCGATCGGACCCGGCTCCATCGTCTGGTCGAAGGCCTGGCTGATGGTGGGCACGGCCGCGTTCCAGAGATTCACGCTACCCACCGAGTTCGGCCCGCACACCCGGATGTTCCGCTCGTGAGCCACGCGGCGCAGCTCGGCCTGGCGCGCGGCTCCCTCGGCGCCGACCTCGGCGTAGCCCGAGGTCAGCACGAGCGCCACGCCGACCTTGCCAGGCTCGCACTCCGCGAGCGCGCGCACGACGCGCTCCGCGGGCACCGAGACGACGAGGACATCGACGGTTCCCGGAACCGCGACGACCGAGGGGTAGCACGGCAGGCCGTCGATCTCGGTCGAGCCGGGATTGACCGGGAAGATCCGGCCCGCGTAGCCGTACTTGCGAAGGAAGTAGAGCGGCAGCGCGCCGACCTTCGTACGGTCACTGGAGGCCCCGAGGATGGCGATCGTCTTCGGCGCCAGCAGCCGCTCGATGGCCGCGCGAGTCGCCGACGGTGAGGACACGGCGCTCACGCCTCGCCCCCGAGCACCACGGTGGCATGGCCGGAGAACACGCCGCCGAAGGCGTGAGCGACACCGTGGTGAGCGGCCTCGACCTGGCGCGCGCCGCACTCGCCGCGGAGCTGGCGCACCGTCTCGACGAGCAGGAAGATGCCGAACATCCCGGGATGGCAGTACGCGAGCCCGCCGCCGGACGTGTTCACGGGCAGCTTGCTTCCCGGTCCCGTTCCTGCCTCGATCAGTCGGCCACCGTCCCCCTTGGCGCAGAAGCCGAGGTCTTCGAGTCCGACGATCGTGTTGATGGTGAACGCGTCGTAGACCTGGACGACGTCCATGTCGCGTGGTCCGAGCCCGGCCATCTCCCAGGCGGCGGCGGCCGAGGCGGTCGCCGCCGTCGTGGTGAAGTCGCGCATGGCGGCGATGTGACGGTGGGTATGGCTCTCGCCCGTACCCAGCACGCGCACTGGCTTCTTTGGCAGGCGCCGCGCTCGATCCGCGCTCGTGACGACGACGGCGCCACCTCCGTTGCTCACCAGACAGCAGTCGAGCCGCCGTAGCGGATCGCTCACCAGCGGCGAGGCGATGACATCCTCGACCGTGATGGGCTCCGGCTTCAGCGCGCCAGGATTGAGCGCCGCCCACTGGCGCGCGGTCACCGCCACCTGGGCGAGTTGCTCGCGCGTCGTCCCGTGCTCGTACATGTGGCGCTGAGCGACGAGCGCGTAGCTGGAGATCGGGAACAGCGGGCCGTAGGGCCGCTCGTACGGCAGCGCGTCGGAGCCGGTCACGAGGCGTCCCGTGTCCGAGCGCTGGGTGCTCGCATAGGCGATCACCGCCACCTCGCAGGCGCCCGCCTGGATCGCGCGCAGCGCGTGGCCCACGTGGGCCACGACCGAGGCGCCGCCCATGTTGGTGGAGTCGCTCACGCGCGGCTGCACGCCGAGATATTCGGCCAGCGTCAGCGACGGCATCCAGAAGTAGGGCGAGATCGCGAACACGCCGTCGACGTCGGTGACGCCGAGCCCGGCGTCGGCGAGAGCACGATGGACGGCCACCGCCATGATGTCGACCGCGCTGAGGTCGGTCTTCCAGTTCACTTCCGCCTCGCCCACACCCGCGATCACGACGCCTGTCGACGTCACGACGTGCCCCCCGTCGCGGGGCGGAAGAGCGGCACGTGGACGTCGTCACCCAGGTCGTCGAAGAGGACGCTGACCGGCATCCCGATGTGCACCGAGGCGGCGTCGCAGTCGACGACGTTGGCCATCACGCGCGGCCCCTCGATGAGCTCGATCATCGCCACCACGTACGGCACCCGCGCGGCGAAGAACGGCTCGGGCGACTGGCGGACGATCGTGAAGGTGTACACGTGGCCACGGCCGGCGGTGGCGAGCCACTCGAGGGCGTCACTGCCGCAGTGGGGACAGTGCGTGCGCGGATACCAGAAGAGTCGCTGGCACGCCGTGCATCGAGGCAGCCTCAGCACTCCGTCCGCGCCCGAGCGCCAGTACGGGCGACCAGGCCCGCGAACGTCGGGAGCGGGACGCGTGCTCACTTCTTCACCACCATCACCGAGCGAATACCGGGACGGCCGGCCAGCTCCTTCACGAGCGTCACCAGTGGCGTGCGTCCGATCGGATAGTCGGTGCGGATCGGGCCGGCGTCCCTGAGCTTCTGGCAGTGCTCGGGGTTGTAGAAGACCGACGTCAGCAGGTCGTCGTCGGAGTCGAACGGTCCGCGCTCGCGCCGCACGCGGGGCAGCGCCGGCGGGAGGAGCTCGCCGGGTCGCACCGTCACCGGGGCGTGGCTGCCGGGGATGCGGTCGAGGACGAGGGGGTCGATCGGAGCCGCGGGGCGGCCATAGTGTCCGAGCACGTACCGCCGGATCTCGTCCGGGATGATCGTGTAACGGTCTCCGTGGAGCACGTTGAGCACCGCCTGGGTCATGACGTACTGGGAGAACGGGCTCACCATCACGAGATAGCCCAGCTCTTTCCTCACCCGCGCCGTCTCCTCGAGGATCTCGTCCAGGCGGTGCTCGAGACGCACCTCGCGGAGCTGCGACATCATGTTCGAGATCATGCCTCCGGGGATCTGATGCTCGTAATAGAACGGATCGTACTCGGCGATCTCCCCGAGTGGCTTACCCTCGCGGGCCGCCACGTAGCGAAAGTGCTCGGCCACGTCGGGCAGGCGATCGATGTTGACCGGCACGTCGAAGCCGAGACGCCTTGCATGGCGCACGGTCCACTCGGTCGGCGGCTCGGAGGCGCCGTGGGCGAGCGCCGACGTCGCCGTGTGGACCGTGTCGACGCCGGCCTCGATGCCCTCCAGCACCGAGAGCGGCCCGAGGCCGGTGGTGCAGTGGGTGACCAGGTGCACGGGCACGGGCCCGCAGGCCGCCTTGAGCGCGGGGATGATCGTCTTCACGCGATCCGGGGTCAGCAGCCCGCTGGCGTCCTTGAGGACGATCGCGTCGCCGCCCAGGCGAATCGCCTCGCGCGCCTTCTCGGCAAAATACTCGTCCGTGTGGATCGGGCTCAGCGAGTAGACGAGCCACACGAGCACGTAGAGGCCGGCGCCGCGCGCCGCCCGGATCGCCACCTCGATGTTGCGCATGTCGTTGATCGCGTCGTAGGTGGTGACGTACTTCATCCCGTTGGCGGCGAAGCGCTGCATGGTCAGCTCGACGACGTCGTCCGGAAACAGCTCAAACGTGAACACGCTCTGCCCGCGCTCGAGGCCCATGAGCGGCGTCCGGGTGACGACGCGGCTGACGATGCGCATCCGCTCCCACGGGTCCTCGCGGAGGAAGCGCACGCAGACGTCGAACACGGCGCCGCCGACGAGCTCGATGCACTCGAAGCCGGCCTCGTCCAGGATGCCGGCCACCGGTAGCATCTGGGCCGTCGTCATGCGCGTCGCCCACAGACACTGGTGCGCGTCGCGCAACGTGGTGTCGATCACGTTCACCTTACTCACGCAGCGCTCCCGACGTCTGCCGGTCCTCCTCGGCCCAGCGCGTGTGAACGCGGCCGGCGACGAAGTCAGGATGCTCGAGCACGCGGCGATGGAACGCGATGGTGGTGGGGACGCCCTGCACGTCGAAGTCGGCCAGGGCGCGGCGCATGCGAGCGATGGCGGCGGGCCGATCGCCGTCAGCCACGACGACCTTGGCCAGCAGCGAGTCGTAGAACGGCGTCACCGTCGTCCCGGCCGCGACGTGCGTGTCGATCCTGATGCCCTCGCCGAGCGGCGGCTGCCATCGCGTGATCAGGCCCGGACCGGGGCGGAAGTCGAGCGTGGGGTCTTCGGCGTTGATCCGGCACTCGATGGCATGACCCCGCATGACGACGTCGGCCTGGCCGAAGCCGAGCGGCTTGCCGGCGGCGATGCGGAGCTGGGTGGTGACGAGATCGATGCCGGTCAGCATCTCGGTCACGGGGTGCTCGACCTGGATGCGTGTGTTCATCTCGATGAAGTAGAAGCGACCGCTGGCCGGCTCGAGGACGAACTCGACGGTGCCGGCGTTGCGATACCCGATCTGGCGCACGAGCGCGAGGGCGGCGTCGCCCATGCTCGCGCGAAGGGCCGGCGTCACCGCGGGCGAGGGAGCTTCCTCGAGCAGCTTCTGGTGGCGCCGCTGGAGCGAGCAATCGCGCTCACCCAGATGGACTGCGGCGCCTTCAGCGTCGGCCAGGACCTGGATCTCCACGTGGCGCACACGCTCGAGGAAGCGTTCGGCGTAGAGCGTGGGATCGCCGAACGCGGCGCCGGCCTCGGCCTGCGCGCCGACGAATGCGTCGGCGAGCGCTGACTCCGTACGCACGACGCGCATGCCGCGGCCACCGCCACCGGCCGCCGCCTTGAGGAGGAGCGGATAGCCGATGCGACGGCCGACGCTGGCCGTCTCGGCCAGTGTCGCGATCGGGCCGTCGGAGCCGGGCACGACCGACACCCCGATCTTCGCGGCGAGCTCGCGGGCCCGCACCTTGTCGCCCATGGCCTGGATGGCCGACGGCGGGGGCCCGACAAAGCAGAGGCCGTGCTCCTCGCACTTCTCGGCGAAGCCGGCGTTCTCGGCCAGAAAGCCGTAGCCGGGATGGACGGCATCGCAGCCCGAGCCGAGGGCGGTCGTCACCAGGGCCGGGATGTTGAGATAACTCCCCGCCGCTGGGGGCGGGCCGATGCAGATCGCGCGGTCGGCCAGGCGTGTGTGCGCGGCCTCGCGATCGGCGGTCGAGAACACCGCCACCGTCTCCAGGCCCAGCTGACGGCAGGCCCGGATGACGCGAACCGCGATCTCGCCGCGGTTGGCGATGAGGACACGCTTCACGGAGCTGGCTCGATCACCAGGAGTGTCGATCCGAACTCGACCAGCGTGGCGTTCTCGACGCAGATCTCGGCCACCCGGCCACGACATCCAGCCTTGATGGAGTTCATCAGCTTCATGACCTCCAGGATGCAGACCGTGTCGTCCTCGTCGACGATGCTGCCGACCTCGACGAACGGCGGCGCTCCCGGCGCGGGCGCTCGATAGAACGTCCCGACCATCGGCGCCTTGATCTCGACACCGTGTGCGCGCGGCGTGGACGCGCTTGGCGCCGCCGGGCGCGCGCTCTCCCGTGTCGACGGCGCGCTGGAGGAGCCCGCGGTACCGGTGGTCGCTCGTGCCGGTGTCGCCGCCGGTTCGATCGTGGGCGACGCGCCAGGGACACCGTGGCGGCGGACCACGAGCTTGAAGTCGCCGAGCTCGAGGTGGACTTCCTCGAGGGCGGAGCTGTCGATGATCTTCAGGATGTTCTGAACGTCCTCGTACGTGATCGTCATGGCGGTCTCGGTCGTCATCGGCCCGGCGTCGCGAGCCGATAGACGCGGATGGCGTTCTCGCCGAGCACCAGGCGCTTTTGCTCGTCGGTCAGATCACCGCGGCCCGCGATGAGCTTCACGGTGTCGGGAGTCAGGGCGTCCCAGTGCGGATAGTCGGAGGCGTACATGACGCGCTCGGCCCCGAGCCACTCGAGCACGGCGGGCAACATGTCCTCGTCGGGATCGCACGAGAACACGAGGTTCGGCGACTTGGCCCAGTCACTCGGGGCGCGCCGGAGATCCGGCACGAGACGCGCCAGCTTCGAGTAGTGCTCGTCCATGCGCTCGAACCAGTACGGCACCCATCCCACGCCCGATTCGATGAGGCCCACGGTGAGGTCGGGAAAGCGCTCGAGCACGCCGCCGGTGACGATGCTCATGGCGGCGATCATCTGCTCGAACGGGAAGGCCACCATGTGGCCGTGGAAGAAGTTGGTGAACCGCTGGCGGCCGACGTAGTCGATCTGGCCCCCCGCGTGAGGGTGGATGAAGATCGGCACGCGCAGCCGCTGCGCCTCCTCGTAGAGTGGATGGAAATACGGCTCACCCGGGTAGCGCCCCTGGGAATTCGTCGGCAATTCCGCCCCGACGAAGCCGAGCTGCTCGACGCAGCGGGTGAGCTCCTTGACGGCGGCTGGAACGTTGCGGGTGGGCAGCACGGCCACGGCCTTGAGCCGCTTCGGGTCGGTCGTCGCGTAATCGGCCACCCACGAGTTGTAGGCGCGGCACAGCGCCGTTTCGAACTCGACGTCACCGCTGGGCAACATCCCGGCCGACGGCCCCATCGTGACGGTCGCGAACAGCACGGTGACGTCGATGCCTTCGAGGTCCATGTCGCCGAGGCGTGCCTTGGGGTCGCTGCCGCCGTGATACTTCTCGATCTTGGCGCCGCCTTCGTAGCCCCCGGGATGTCCGACGCCCGGCCCCGGCGGCGTCGTCCAGAACCAGCCGTCGATGAGGAACCGCTTCACCCCGCGGTTGTCGCTGATCATCCGCGGCGCGGCGGCACGGAACTTCGGCTCGAGGAATCGGTCCCAGGTTGCCTCCGTCTCCAGCACGTGACCGTCGCCGTCGACCACGTAATAGCCGTAACGTCCCATCACCCGTTCTCCTCGTGGCCGGTGCGCCACTGTCCCGTCACGCGATCGAAGACGCTCGCGCCGTCGTCGCTGGGCAACCCCGTGAGCTTGTGTCGCTGGACGCGCAAGGTCGGCGTCCGCGGGAATTCGCGGCGGTACTCCACGTAACGCGGCACCTTGAAGGCGGCCAGCCGCGCCGAGCAGTGGTCGAGCAGCACGGCCGGCGGCACGCTCTTGACGTCCTCGCCGTCGGCGAGCACGACGCACGCCTTGACCTCTTCCTCACGCAGAGCATCCGGGACGCCGACCACCACCGCTTCTCGTACGCCGGGATGCGTGGCCAGCACCGATTCGATCTCGGACGGCGCGATGTTCTCGCCGCCCCGGCGGATCATTTCCTTTTTACGGCCGACGAAGTGCAGGAATCCCTCGTCGTCGAGGTGCCCGAGGTCTCCCGTGTGCAGCCACCCGCCCCGCATGGCGCGAGCCGTGGCGTCCGCGTCCTTGTAGTAACCCGACATCACCGCCGGGCTCTGGAGCACGATCTCGCCCGCGGTGCCCGTGGGGACGTCACGGTCCTGCTCGTCCACGATGCGCACGCGGTGCATCTCCGGCAGCAGCGGTTTGCCGATGGCGCCGGGGCGTCGCCGGACCGCGTCGATGAAGTTCATGACGTTCAGCATCCCTTCGGTCAGTCCGTAGGTGTTGACGACGGGGATGCCGAACCGTGCCTCGAACGCGTCGAGCAACGGCCGCGTGATCGGTGTCACGCACAGTCGGACGTGGTGGTCCCGGTCCTCGGGTGACGGCGGCTGCTGGAGCAGGATCGAGATCACCGTCGGCATCACGCTGAAGAAGGTGACGTCGTGAGCCCGAACGCTCGGCCAGAAGCCGCCGGCGCTGAAGCGCTCGGCGAGTACCAGACGTGCCCGCGTGAAGGCGGCCGGCAGCAGCGAGCTGCGCTGAGCGTTCAGGTGGGCGAGCGGGAGCACGCAGAAGAGGACGTCGTCACCCGAGAGCGCGGTCCGCTCGGCGAACGCGGTCGCGTTGAGCAGATATCCGCGATGCGTGAGGACCGCACCTTTCGGCGGGCCGGTCGTCCCCGACGTATAAAGGATGCCGGCCGGGTCGCCTGGGGCGACGTCGGCCCGCACGTCGGGCCGCGCGGGCGCCCGCATGAGGTCGTCGAACGCCGTGACGCTGGCGCCGCCGCTGCCTCCGATCACCACGACGTGACGTAGCAGCGGGCACTCGTCGCGGATCTCCTGGACGAGAGGGAGTCGCTCGGCGTCCACCACGACGATCACGACGTCGGCGTGTTGGAGGACGTAGCGAACCTCGCGTGCGGTGAACTGGGCATGGGCGGGGACGAACGGCATCCCCAGACGAGCGGCCGCGAACATCGTGAGGGCAAACGGCAGGCCATTGGGCAGGAAGAGGCAGAGCTTGTCGCCGGGACGGACGCCGAGCTCGGCGAGCGCGCCGGTCAGGCGCCACACGCGCTCGGCGAAGTCGCCGTACGCGATGGTGGCGCCGGAGCAGGTGATGAACGGGCGCGACTCGCTGTCAACGGCGCGCTCGTCGATGACGGCGCCGATCGTCCCGGCCAGCTGCTCCGCGCTCACGGGCCGGCCGGCCGCGGCAGCTCGGGCCACAGGGTGCCCCACAAGAGCTTGATCGCCTCGCGATACGCGGGGATGCCGGCGGCAACGACGCTGAGCGCAACCGCTTCCTGAACCTGTGCGGGGGTCGCGCCGTGCTCGAGCGCTCGGCGGGCGTGGATGCGGATGCCGTCGGGAAAGCGGATGGCGCCTTCCTTCGTGCACCGGGGCAGCGCGCCGTCGGAGAACACGTGGTCGCGGAGCACGGTCGCCCGCTCGGTGAGGCCGGCGTCGGCCTTTTCCATGCGCATCCAGAAATCAGGCATCAGCGACCTCCAGGGACCGCGTCGACGACATCAGCGACGCCCCCGGCCGTCCGGAGACACGTAGCCGAGTCTCGCCGACGCCTCGTGCGCCGCCTTGCGGACGCTCTCGATGAGACGCCCGAGGCGGTCGCCGGTGAAGCGCTGCGACGGGCCGGAGACGCCCATGGCGGCCACGCAATCGCCGGCGCGATCGAACAACGGCACGGCGACCGCCGACACGTCGGTCCGCCGCTCACCGCGATTGATCGACACGCCGGTTCGCCGGATCTCGTCGAGCCGGGCCCGGAGCGCGCCTTGCTTCGTGATCGTCAGCGGCGTTTGCTTCTTCATGCCGGCGTCGAGCACGCGATCGAGCAGATGGCCGCTCTGGAAGGCGAGGATCGCCTTGCCCGACGCAGTCAGATAGAGCGGCACGCGAAAGCCGGGCTCAGCGTAGACGCGCAGCGGCTCGAGTCCGACCACCGTGTCGAGATAGACGGTGTCGGTGCCCCGGACGACCGCGAGATACGACGTTTCCTCGGTGAACTCCGTGAGCGCTTTGAGCAGCGGCCGAGCCGCCTCCACGAGCCCCGTGCGATTGACCACGCGGCAGCCGATCTCCCAGGCTCGGAATCCCGGCTGCCAGCGCTTAGAACCGGCATCCTGCTCGACGTATCCACGCTCTTCCAGTGTCCGGAGGATGCGGAAGACGACGGGCGGCGATTCCTGCAGGCGCTCGGCGAGCGCCGTGAGCGTGAGCGCGTCGCGGTCGTCAGCGAGAGTCTCGAGGACTTCGAGGCCCTTGCGGAGCGTCTTGAGGGTGTAGTCGGATCGAGGCATTTACGATATCCGTAGGGCGTTTCATTATGCTGAAACGGCCCCTCGCGTCAAGGCCATCCGGACTTCCCACACGGGCCGGAGACGCGCGCGCGAATACCTGACCAAGCCGATCGACGTCAGGCAGCTGCTGGCGCTCGTCGACGAGACGCTGGTCAGGGTGGAGGCCTCGCGGGAGCCCTTCCAGAACGTCGAATTTCCGCGAGCTTGGCGAGCGACACCCGCGAAAGTTGCTTTCCGCGACGACGGCGCGGGATCATCAGGAATACCCAAAACATCTCTTACGAGGAGGCCTGACATGGCAAAGGAACTGAAGTGCTCCGACGTGGGGATGAAGAGCTGCAACTTCGTGGCGCAGGGCCGGGACGAGAAAGAGGTCATGACGAAGGCTGCCGAGCACGCCCGGAACGCCCACGGCATGACGGCGATTCCGCCGGACGTGGAGAAGAAAGCGCGGGCAGCCATCCGCGAGGCTCAGGTGAAACCCTTCACGGTGGGACAGAAGGTCTAGTCGACTCCCGTTGACGCCAGCGCGCTCCTGATCGTCGTCAGGAGCGTGCTGGCGCTCCCCGCCACGCCTCAGCCCGGATCACCCACGGCGTCGTCGTGAGTCTTGGCCAGCGAGAATGTCTGAGTGAACTGGTGACATCCCGGACACTCGCCGTGCTCGACCAGGAGAGCCACGTGCTCAGTGAGCGTTTGGAGCATCGTCGCCACGTGAGAGAGCGACGTCCGGGCGTGGTAGGCGAGGCATCGCTCGCACAACGGTCCGTACTCAGTGAGCAGCACCACGAGGACGCGGCGGGAATCGGGCACGTTGAATCCCTGAAGACAAGATCGATACGGTCATTGACGCTGTCAAGTCCGGGCAGGGCCTCTCTCCGTCGGAGAATCTGACACTTTCGCCAGACGCCGGCGGGCGGCGACGCCTTAACCCGCGTCCGACCTCTACTTTCATGATCGGCGCGGCGCTTGCACAATCATCGGGTGCTCGGAGCTATAATTTTTCTCATATAGAGGAGGACCTCGAAGCAGCGCGTCGTGGGCCGGCACCCTCCCGGCCGGCTCACGGCGCGCGGGCTTCTCCTCCTCGCTCTCGCGAAGTCTTCCGTCCCTCGATTCGCCCCTTCGACGTCAGCGCGATAGAGTTCGCCGATCTTCCACTTTTCGGCGGAGTGCCCTAAGATTAAGCACGCTTTACTCCGTTTTATAGGCGTTCCGAAGTATGGCGTGGGACCTGCATACCTCCCGGATCAGTCCTTACGCCTGCGCGCCGCTCACTGACGCCCGGGTCTCCCGGTGTGCCGCCGGCACCCGTGCCCGTCGGCGGTTCTACTGAGACCGTGGTATTAGCGGGCGGCGCGCTTTTTCGGCGACGACTTGGCGAACGCCCGCCCCGCATCGCGGTGCCGCCTTTGTGAAAATTTTTGCTGAGTCGCGCCGGCGCGATGAACAAATCAGGGACTGAATGGGGTGGCACTCACATTGCTACCTTCCGCGTGTATGGTTGACAGGCGGCGTGGCCGGGACAGCTTCGAGGAGTCCCTGGAACGGTCACTCGACAAAGGCGTTTCGCTTCCAGCCTCGGATCGGCGCGTGGCGATGACGACTCGGGATGGAGGGGCCCGCCTGGGCATCGTCGTGAGCATGCCCCAGCAGCCTTCCGAGCGTACGATCGATCTCTTACCCACAGCCCGCCGCGCGATCGGCACGTAACCCAGTCCCCTCATTCGAGCTGCACAGGTCCTGTGCAGTCTGCACAACTTCAGTCGAGCGGCACGCGCCGATCTCATGCAAGCCCTTGATAACCCATGGGTGCGTCGTTGGTATTGCCGTTGCCTTACAAGTTGCACATGACGGAAGTCGATCAGCTCCGAAACGCCTTGGCCTGGGCGCTGGCCACCGGTCAATATATCGAGCGACGCAAGGGCGGACCGGCCAGTCGGCGATACGAATGCGGGGTCGCGAGTTGCCGCGCGAGAGGCCCGTCCCCGAGCGTGCTTCAGCATTCGCCGAAGTGCGAGTACTGGCGGAGCTTGCTGCTGCTGCGTGGGCAGGCGTCAGGAGCGGGTGAGCAGCTTCAGGCTGCGCGGTGGGCGGACGCGGTGCGGCCCAGAGATGACCGCTCTCTTGCCGGCGCCGTCAGCCCGAACGAGACGTCGTAGAACGCTGCTGGGTATCGAGGGGAACGCGGCCCGGCCGCCGGACGAGCGGCCGGGCCGACGCCGAAGCGAGATTACTGCGAATCGTCCAGCGAGATCCCCACGACGCGGTAGCGGCCGTTCTCTTCCTTGACCGTGATGGTCGCGGGCCCTCGTGTTTCCTTGTCCCCCACGCGGAGTCCCAGCTCCTGGACGGTCACGCTCTTGACTTCGTCGCCGGCGCGAACGGTCGAGAGACCACGGAACGGGAACACGATCATGATGTCTGACTTCCGCGAGGCCGGCGCGACGGCAAAGACCTTGTCACCCATGCTCACCGACACGGAGTCGGCACCGACGGCCTGCATCTGGTCCCAGCTCTCGTGCCCCCAACCGACCAGGAACGAGCGCACCGCCTCGATGTACGGCGGCACCGTCGTTTCCTGCTGGGCCTGCGCGGCGACGGGCAGCACAAGAGCGAGGACGATCGCCAGAACTGGTCCTCGGAAATTCATGGCAGCACCTCCGGCGTCGCGTGACGCAAGCCGAGTACCAAGCCGCGGACGCTGCGAAATGGCGGACTTCCCGCGGATGGACGCGGCGATGCCGCCGCCAGGTTGACAGGGCGCGGTGACAGTCGCGCCATCGCGACACGATCGGCGCCCGTGACGCTCGCGATCATCGCTTGCGCAACCACGGCGCTCGCGCTACACGTAGCCGAACACGCCGATGATCCTTCCGATCGCGCTGCCGTTCCTGGTGCTCCTGTTTCTGGTCCTGGTGGTCGTGCTGATCGTGATGGTCGAGCTGCGGATTCTCGCCTACGCCTACCGGAAGATCGGTGTGCGGCCACGGTACGTGTTCGCCGTCCTCGTGTTGTCGCTCGTCGGGAGTTACATCAACATCCCGCTCTACGCCGTTCCGGTGCGGGGGCTCGTGACCCCCGAGACGGTGACCATCTACGGCCGGACGTATCTCGTTCCGCCGCCGATCGAAGCGGGCGCCACCGTCGTGGCGATCAACGTGGGCGGGGCGTTGCTTCCCATCCTGCTCTCCCTGTACCTCTTCTTTCGCCTTCGGATGTACGTGCGGATGCTGGTGGGGGTAGCGGTCGTGGCGCTGATCGTGTACAGGCTCGCCTCCATCGTTCCCGGCGTCGGCATCGCGGTACCCATGCTCGTTCCGCCGCTGGCGGCGGTGGCCGTGAGTCTTGTCCTCGCCTTCCGGCGGGCGCCTCCCGTCGCCTATGTCTCGGGCTCGATGGGGACGCTCATCGGGGCCGACGTGCTGAATCTCGGGCGAATCGCGGAACTGGGCGCGCCAATGATCTCGATCGGCGGGGCGGGAACCTTCGACGGCGTCTTCCTGACGGGAATCATCGCCGGGCTTCTCGCCTGACGGCTCCTCAGCGTTCTCGGCCGGGACCTCCGTTCATCGACGAACGCCGTAGACGACGAAGAGCCAGGCGCGCTTCAGACGGTGGAGCAGCCGGCCGAAGAGACCCGCCTGCACGTAATAGGTCAGCATCAATGTATTACGCTCGCCGTCGGCGTCCGACGTCCGGGCTACGCTGTGCCAACTCTCGTGATACACGACCGGGAAGGCGTAGCCGGTGGCCGGGCGGAACTTCAGCGTCGTGGTCCGCAGCGCGGCATCGCCATTCCGTCCCTCGTGAAGGATCGTCCCCAGGTGCGACTGCGCATCGTCGCGCGGCAGATAGAACTGCACGGTGATCGCCTTGTTCAGCGAGTCACCGTGGATGCCGATACGGTAGCCACCCAGATCGCGAAGCAGCATGGGGACGGGGTGGAACGTGAGCCGGTCGATGCTGCGGCCGAACCGCCGTTCGAGCGCGCCCCGGAATTTCCGCTTGAAGGCGTCCTGCAGTTCCTGTGAGCGCAGGACGCTCGACAGCCGCCTCCAGAACGCACGCTGCTCGGCCGGGAGCAGCATGATGTGCTCCGGGTAGAGATAGAACTTGCGCCGCGCACTGTGGCCGTCCGCCTGCATCGCCTGCCCATGACGGAACTCGCGATAACGACGCGTGGCCGGGAGTCGATCGAGGAGCTGACGGTAGAGCGGCTCCGCGAAGAGGCGTTCCATGTAGAGATGATCGAAGGGCGTGCTGACGAGCGGCGTCGCTTCGATCGCGCCGACCAGATCGTCGAGCCGCGGCAGCGACGGGAGCGCGGGGGAGTCCGCCGTCGCCTGCGGTCCTGCCTGTGCGTCCGTCATCGCGAAATCAGAACGCCCCTGGGAGCGCTCACGGTGCCGTGAAGCTAGCATGCCGAGGCAGGTTTCTCCAGGACGAAATACAGCGCCTGCGGCCCGAACTTCTCGATCACACGAGTTCGGTGATACCGGTCGTTCCAGCTGAACGCGAGGCTCACGATCGAATCGAGGGCGGTGAGGCTCCGGTGGTTGAATGGCGCGATGCCCACCGCGGTGGCCAGCTTCGTGATCACCGGGAAGACGCAAAATCCGCGGCGCCGCAGGCCTCGATGTCCTTGGCCGAGAAATCGTCGCCATACAATTTCGTTCCCGCAAAATATTCCGTCAAATCGTTGCTCATGGGCTCGTCTTCCAGCATTCGCGCTCGACGCGCTGAATTCGATGGTACGGCCAAATCGGAATCCGGCAGAAGAGGTTTCGTGATTAGGTATACTCCCGCATCGGATGAGCGACTTCGCCGCCTGGTACGCTCGGGCACGCGCGGCGTTGCACGGGGGCCGTTTCGTCGATGCCGAAGCGGCGCTGCGAGAGGCGCTGAACCTGCGCCCCGACGACGTGAAGGCATGCCTCGACCTGGCGCTGGTGCTCCGGCGACTGCGCCGCGCCGGCGACGCCGAAGCGATCGTGCGCGATGCCCTGGTCAGTCGTCCCGAGCTCTCCTCGCTGCACTACGAGCTCGGCGTCGCGCTGTTCGAGCAGGGACGCTTCGCCGATGCCGCGTCTTCCTTCCGTGAGACCGTCCGCCTCCATCCCGATTTCGTCCGCGCGCACGTCAATCTCGGACTCTCCCTCGAACGCCAGGGCGACTGGGCGGCCGCCGAGTCCGCGCTTCGTGAAGCCCTGCGACTCCGGCTCGACGACGCCACGGCTCGCGCGAATCTCACCACGGTGCTGCAACGCCAGCGTCGCAGCACGGCCGTGGAGGCGATCCACCGTGACGCGCTCCGCCGGACGCCGGACTCCGCTGACACGCACGCCGATCTGGCCGCGTCGCTCTTCGAGCAGGGCCGTTGCGCGGAAGCGGTCGAGGCCTGGCGCGAAGCCGTGCAACGACAGCCCGATCTCACGCGCGCCCACGTCGGCCTCGGCGTGGCCCTGGAGCGTCTCGGCCGCTTGCGCGAAGCGGTGGCCGCCTACCGCGACGCGCTCCGATTCCGTCCGGCCGATGCCAGCCTCCATCGCAAGCTCGGCCTCGTGCTCAAGCGTCGTCATCGCTACGGCGAGGCCGAGGCCGCGCTGCGCGAAGCGGTGCGACTGGATCCCCGAGACGCCGACGCGCACTATCACCTCGGCACCGTGCTCGATCGCCGGGGCCACCACGGAGCCGCCATCGCCGCTCTGCGTGAAGCGCTGCGTCTGAGTTCGCACACGAGCGCGCCCTATCGCGCGCTCGGTGCGATCTATCGTCGCCAGGGCCGCTTTTCCGAGGAGGCGGCGACGTACGCCGAGGCGCTGCGCCTCCACCCGAGCGATGCCGACTTTCATGCCGCTTACGGCCAGGCGCTGGGAACGCTCGGTGATTATGCCGGCGCGACGGCCGCGTTGCGGCAGGCGATCACGGTCCGTGGCGACGACGGCGAGCTCCGTTACGAGCTCGGGGTCGCCCTCGGCCGCCAGGGTCGTCACGCCGAGGCGGAGGCGGCGCTACGCGAGGCCCTGGCCCTGCGACCTGACGACATTCGCGTGCGTGCGAATCTCGCCCTGAGCCTCGGCCGCCAGGGTCGCCATGGCGAGGCGGAAGCCGCCTACCGACTGGCGCTGGCCCATCGCCCCGATCATCCGTCGCTCCATCGTGGCCTCGGCGTCGCGCTCTACTGGCAGGAGCGACACGACGAAGCGGAGGCCGCGTTCCTGGAGGCGATACGGCTGAAGCCCAGTTACGTTCGCGCGCGTTGCGACCTGGGCGAGCTCCTGAGCGAACGGGGTCGTCACGTCGAGGCCGAGCAGGCGTATCGCGCAGCGCTTGCGTTGAAGCCGGTGTCGGCCCGTGCCCATGCGGCCCTCGGCGCCGTGCTGCTCGCCCAGGATCGCCCGGCCGAGGCCGAAGAGGTGTTGCAGCAAGCCCTCCACCTCGACCCCGATCTCGCGCGTGCACACTTCGATCTCTGGACGGCGCTGGAGGCGCAGGGCCGCTGGTCGGAACTGGAGCGGGCGGCTCGTAGCGTTCTCGAGATCAAGGCCGATCACGCGGCCGCCCACGCGCGACTTGCCCGCGCGCTGACGGCTCAGGGCCGTCATGCCGAAGCCGAGGTCGCGCTGCAGCGGTCGCGGGTG
The DNA here is from genome assembly GCA_003220615.1 of Candidatus Rokuibacteriota bacterium. Taxonomy (GTDB): domain Bacteria; phylum Methylomirabilota; class Methylomirabilia; order Rokubacteriales; family CSP1-6; genus 40CM-68-15. The sequence continues at coordinate 82,620 of QHTB01000133.1, read as the reverse complement.
CTTACCGGACGCTGAGCAGCCGCCCGAACTCTTCCAGCTCGCGCTGTGGAACGTCGGGCCGCTGCCGAAGCTGCTCGTAGACTCCCGCGGGATTTTCGTCGATGGCCTGGCTCGCGCGCGCGAAGGTCTTCATGAGCCGGCGCGCCTCGAGGTCGGCCTTGCGCTGGGCGGCACCGCTGGCCATTTTCATCGCGATCGCCATGAAGCGGCTGTCGAGCTTGACGTAGCCGCTGACCGTGCTGCGAATGAGACTCTTCCCGTCGGGGGCCGGCGTCGCTTCGTATTCGATCATCGTGACGGCCTCGCCCTGGATCGTCGGCATCAGCGTCTGCTTGAACTCACCGCGCGCTCGCATGAGTCGTGTGCCGTTCCCGGCGTACACGACCCAGAAGTAGCCTGTTCCGCCCCAGCCGTCGTCGAGATAGAGTCCCCTCGGCGTCTGCCAGATGCGATACCGCGCGAGGCGCAGCATGCGCGTGAGGTGAGTGGCGAACTCTGGATGATCGAGCAGGTATTCGAACACGGGGAGGCGTGCGACGAACGGCACGGCGTCGACGCGCGTGGCGACGTCGGCGCTCTCAGCCAGCCGGGCCACCCGCGCGCGTTCGACGTCGGGAACGCCGTCGGGAAGGTGCGGCACGAGCGCACTCGCCGCCGCCGAAGCCAGCCACGACGCGATCGCCCCGAACGCCGCCACGACAACGACACGACGCGTAAACGCTCTCCGCGTCAGCACGACGTCGCCCATTATAGCCGCTTGACCTCGGGTGCTGCCGCCTGTACCGTCGACCATATCCACGCGGTCCACGCCACGCCTTCCCGGGCAGGAGGCAACGATGGTCGAGGTGCTGTCCCGACGTTCTTCAGGACAGTCGTATGTCTACGCTCTCGTGGACCGTGTCCCTCGACGGTGGCGTCCACCGGCGGCCGGTGTGGGAGGCGGGTCGGTCGTCGCTCAGAGTATTCACGATCTCGTCCTCATCGTCAGTCCCGTCACGAGCCCGTTGGCTCGCACGCTCCGCAGCCAGGCCGTTCACGACGACGTCGTCGCGTCGTTGATGGATGCCGAGGCGGTCGTACCGTTTCCGTTCGGCACGGCCGTCGTCGATCTGCAGAGCTGGGTGGAAGCGCGAGCACGGGAGTTGCGTGCGGCGCTCGTGGCCGTTCGAGGCGCCGTGGAGATGACCGTCCGGCTCCTCCGCCTCGACGCGGGCGTCGATGGGCCACATCTGAGAAGCCTCGCCGAGCGACTCATCGAGCGCGCGGCGCTTCCGCACTGGCGATATCGGCCGGCCGCCAATCCCACGAATGTCGCGGCGTCGTTGTCGTTCCTCGTGCCTCGTGACGAAGTTCCCGCGTTTCTCGCGCGCATCGCCCCGGTCGCCTCGCGGGCGGCAGGACTGGCGGTCGTGCCGACCGGGCCCGCGCCCGCCTATTCCTTCGTCTCGGCCGCTGAGCTCGATCGCGCGCCTGCGCTGGCGCCGGCCGGCTGACTTCTCACTAGTCAGCGGCGCCCGGACACCAGGAGATGGCGCTCGCTGACGACGGCGCAAGCGAGGTGACCGAGTCCGCCCTCGGCGAGCTGGTGTTGCACTTCCTCCGGGGTGAACGCCGCCAGGAGTGAGTTGAAGAAGTCGTCCCTCAGGACCTGATCCTCGTCGCCCGCCGCCGCCTCCACGATGTCGCGCGCCTCGTTCACTGATCTCGGGCGGAACAGATCCATCACGTGCACGACGCCGCCCGGGCGCACGAGCCGCGCGACGTCGCGCCACAACACGGCCGGTTCCGGCAGGTGATGGAGCAGGCTGTTCGAGATCACGGCATCGAAGCCACGATCGGCGAATGGCAGGTGCGGAAGCCGGGCACAGATCAGGCTGACCCGAGGCGGTCGCTGCCTCAGCGCCTCGAGCCCCAGGGCGAGCATCGGTATCGAGGCGTCCACCGCGACGATCTGGGAGCGCGGCAACGCGGCCGCGAGGCGAATCGGGATGTCGGCGGGGCCGCAGCCGAGGTCCACGACACGAGCGTGGGCAGGCATCGGGTGGCGCGCCACGAGCTCGTCGACGAAGCGCTGATTGACCTCGCCAAAGTCGGCTCGAGCGTAGGCAAGAGCCTGTCGGGGATCGGCCATCACCTCGGGTTCCAGGACGCGGTCCATGCCGATTTCTAGCCAGGTCGGGTGCCTTGCCGACCGGTGGCCTTCGGGGTACGCTTCCGGCCCCAACGCTGATGGCTCGAATTCCCGTTGCCGAAGTCGAGCGGCTGATGGCGGCGCGCCCCGACGCGACGCTGGAGGCCGCGCTCGGGGTCTTCGAGGTCTTCGCGAGTGGCTCGCTCATCGACGAGGTGTACGTGCTGGACGACGTGAGCGGCAAACGGATCGCGATTGCTCCTACGGCGCTCAAGGACAAGTTCCGGCGGGGGTGACCCATGGCCGTCATCACGATTTCCCACGAGATGGGAGCAGGCGGGCCCGAGATCGGCATGAGCCTGGCGAAGCGGCTCGGCTACCGCTACGTGGATCAGGAGCTGATCCAGGACGCGGTCCGGCGCTACGGCCTGGCCGAGGAGAAGCTGTCGCATCTCGATGAATCGAAGCCGACGCTGTTCGAGCGCTTCGACGCCGAGACGCGGCACTACATCACGATTCTCCAGACGACGCTCCTCGAGTTCGCCGAGGGCGACAACGCCGTCCTCATCGGTCGCGGTGGCCAGTGGCTGCTGCGCGGGATCCCGCACGTCCTGCGCGTGCGCATGGTCGCGCCGTTCGAGCAGCGCGTCCGGCAATGGATGAAGCGCACGGCCGAGGTGACGGGCGAGATGCCCACGCAGCGGGCGGCGACCGACTTCGTGCGGCGGGACGACAGCGAGCGGGCGGGGCGCATGCGCTATCTCTACGAGGTGGACATCGCCGACCCGTCGCTCTACGAGATCGTCATCAACACCGAGAAGCTTTCCTACGACGCGGCGGTCGAGATGATCGAACGCGTGGCCCGTCATCCGAACCTGGCCACCACGGACGCCGGCCGCCAGGTGGTGGCATCGCGTGCACTCGCCTCGCGCGTGCAGGTCGGCCTCGCCATGCATTCGGAGACGCGCCGCTATCGGTTCACGGTCGAGGCGCAGGGTGGTGTCGTCACGCTGGAGGGAACGACGGCGCTGGAGCGCGCTGTCGACGTCGCCCGCGACGTGCCAGGCGTGAAGCAGGTCCGGACGCGACAGCTGGAGATTCCGCCGATCCCGCCGTTCGTGGCCTGAAATCAGCGCCCGGCCGTCGGCGTGTCGGGCGCCTCGCTCACCTTGAGGTCGACCGTCCGCGACTGCTTGTCGCGGACGATGCCGAGCTTCACCGTGCGCCCGACCTCTGTCTCGGCGGCCAGCCGGTGCAGGTGGTTGTAGTCCTCGACGGTCACACCGTCGAACGTGAGAATCACGTCGTTCTGGTGGAGCTCGGCGGCCGCCGCCGGGCTCGATGGATACACGCGCGAGACCACCGCCCCCTTGGCCAGCTTCATGCCGAGCGCCTGGGCGAGCTCCGGCGTCAACGGCTGCACGGCCACCCCGAGCCAGCCCCGCGTGACCTTGCCGCGATCGATGAGCTGATTGACGATGCGCTTGGCCATGTTGGCGGGAATGGCGAAGCCGATACCCTGGCCGGTGGCCACGATCGCCGTGTTGATCCCGATGACCTCCCCGCGAAGATTGAGGAGCGGCCCGCCTGAGTTCCCGGGATTGATCGATGCGTCGGTCTGGATGAAGTTCTCGTAGCTCGCGATTCCGACATCGGCGCGGCCTGTCGCGCTGACGACGCCGACGGTGACGGTCTGATCGAGGCCGAAGGGGTTGCCGATCGCCACGGCCCACTCTCCGACACGGAGGGCGTCAGAATTGCCGAGGGTGGCCACGGTGACCTCGGCTTCCGGTTCGAACCGCACCACGGCGAGGTCGGTCTTGGCGTCGGTGCCGACGATTCGCCCACGATACTCACGCTTCGAGCTGAGCCGGACGATGACACCGTCGGCACCCTTGATGACGTGGAAGTTGGTGAGGACGTAGCCCCGCGAGTCCACGATGACCCCCGACCCCAGCCCGGGCTGATGGAACTCCCCTCGGTTCCCCGGGCTTCGGGGGCCGAAGAACTGATCGAAGAACTCCTTGAGGAGGGGATCGTCGGCGAACGGCCCGGGTGACGCCGAGGGGCGCCGCGCCCGCGCAACCTGCACGGTCCCGATGTGGACCACGGCTGGCCGGACCCTCTCGGCCACGGTTACGAACGCCGCCTGGAGGGCGTCTGCGGTGTTCAACGGATGGGCAACCGACGGCTCGGGACCTCGCCTGGTCGTCCAAATCGCATGGAGCCAGAACCCGGCGCCGATACTCGCGAAAACGACCGCGAGGGCGACGAGGCCACGCGCTGATCTGAGCGTCATAGCGCCACCAGGTCCCAAACGTCCTAGTGCGGCCGGATCATAGGCGTCGCCGGGGCCAAGTGTCAAGGAAAGTATTGCAAAACTTGTGCATTTTTCTTGACCCTCTTTCGACGAAAAAGCGAGAATGACATATTGTTCGACGCCGCCTGCCGTCATAAAAGGCACTGTTCATTACGGGAAGCGCTCTGCGTCGTCCTGATCGTTTGTCTCCTCGCCCCATCACTGACGGCTGCCCAACCCGGGACGGCACCCGAGCCCAGGGCGCCCGGGATTCCGCAGAGTCAGCCGATGCCCGCGCTCGCCACCCCCTCGGACACCCTGGTGAAAACTCCCGGCGGCCCCACCGTCCGCCCGGACCCCTGCTTTCAGGGAGGCACCGGCACAGGCGTCGGCCGCATCGTATCTGGACCCGACTATCGAGTCGGCCCGGGTGACGTGGTCGAGGTCCAGTTCGTCGGTCGGCTCGACGTCACCCGCCAGCAGCTCGTGGTCGACCCCGAGGGCGTGATCAGCATCCCCCCGATCGGGACCGTCAAGATCGGCGGCCTTAGCCTGAGAGAGGCAAACCGACGCGTCGCGGATCATGCACGCCAGCTCTTCCGCTTCGGCGAGATTTCGCTGGCCGTCGTCACGGCCCGTTGCTTCGAGATCGTCCTGTCGGGTGAGGTCGATCGGCCCGGAGCCATCCAGGCTTCGGCCGTTCGCCGCGTCCACGAGATCATCCTCGCCGTCGGTGGCATTACGCCGCGTGGCAGCCTGCGCCGCGTGGAGGTCACGCGCGGCAAGTCGACGGTCGAGATCGATCTCCTTCGCTTCGAGATGCGCGGCGATCTCTCGCAGAATCCGTTCGTCGAGGAAGGCATGGCGGTCCACGTGCCTCCTCGCGGCCCCTTCATCACGCTGGCCGGGGCCGTGCGCCGGCCTGGTGACTACGAGATCGGCCCGCGCGCGTCGCTCCGGGACCTCCTCGACGTCACCGGAGGCCTTTCCCAGAGCGCTGCGCCAACGGAGGCGCGGCTCACGCGGCTCCTGCCCGGCGGCCGCAAGGAGACGATCACGGTCGACCTGACCAAGGCGCTGGCGCGTCCGGCCGACGTTCCGCTGGCTGCGGGCGACCAGCTCTTCGTCCCGTCGCTCACGCTGCTGCAGGACGTGGTCGAAGCGCGCGGAGCCCTGAACGGAACGGCCGAAAGCAGTCGAACGACGACCGCCGGGAAGCCGACGATCGTCCAGCGGTTCGAGCTCGCGCACGGTGATCGTGTGAAGGATCTGGTCGCTCGGGCCGGCGGCATCGCCGCCTTTGCCGACCTCCGCCTGGCGGCCATCGATCGCACCGGGGATGGTGGCCCACGCCAGCGCATCCCGATCGACCTGCATCGCCTGCTCGTCGAGAAGGACGAGACCCAGAACATTCTCCTGGAGAACGCCGACGTGTTCACGGTGCCCGTGGCCGAGGACAAGGTGTACGTCCTCGGCGAAGTGCGGACGCCGGGCGCCGTCGATTTCCGGACCGACCTGACGGCGCGCGAGTACGTGGCGATCGCCGGCGGGCCCACCGTTCGGGCGCGGTTCCAAGGGGCGACGGTCACGCTCCCCAGCGGCCGCTCCTACCTGCTGGCCGAGGCGCCGCCGCTCGAGCCGGGCGCGGTGGTGACCGTGCCCGAGGTGGCGGTGCGCTGGTATCAGGACTACCTCACCATCGCGTCGGCCCTCGCCGGACTGGCCACGGCGTACACCGGCCTGTACTTCATCTTCAACACGAACCGCAAATAGCGACATGTACGAAACGTACTGGGGCCTCAAAGAGCAACCCTTCGACAACTCGCCGAACCCGAAGTTCTTCTATCTGTCGCCGGAGCACGACGAGGCCCTGATCCGTCTCATGTACGCGGTGCGCCAGCGGAAGGGCTGCGCCCTGCTGACCGGCGAGTACGGCTGCGGCAAGACGACGCTCTCGCGCGCGCTCATCCAGCGCGTGGAAGCCGAGCGCTACGAGATCGGGCTGCTGACCAACCCGAGCTGGACAGCGACCGATCTCCTGCGCGAAGTGCTCTACCAGCTCGGCATCGAGTCGCAGGGTACGACGAAGACCGACCTGCTCCATCAACTCAACGACGTCTTCTTTCGCAACTTCCAGGCCGGGCGCGACACCGTCATCATCGTGGACGAAGCGCAGCTCATCGACGACGACGCCGTCTTCGAGGAGCTGCGGCTGCTGCTCAACTTCCAGACCGACGACCGCTTCCTCGTCACGCTGCTGCTGATCGGCTCGCCCGAGCTGGCGGCGAAGGTGCGGCGGCTCAAGCACCTCGACCAGCGGATCGCCATCCGCTATCACCTCAACACGCTCGACGACGCGCACTCCGCCGCCTACATCGCCCACCGCCTGCAGATGGCCGGTCAATCGCGGCCGATCTTCACCGAGGCGGCCGTGAAGCTCATCTTCGACTTCACGCGGGGCACGCCGCGGGAGATCAACAACATCTGCGACATCGCCCTGCTGGTCGGCTACTCCAAGAAGGCCACGACGATCGACGAGCGGATCATCGCCGAGGTGATCAAGGACAAGGTGGGCGCCGGCTGATGGTGCGCATGAGCGACCTCGTCCGCGGCGCCAAGCCGGGCGCGCCGGCCTCGGCGCCGCCCGCGCCTCCGCCCGCTTCCCGTGCGCCGTCGCTGCCCGCCGCCGAAGGGAAGCCGCCTGAGCCGCCTGCCCAGGTCCGGTCCGCCGCGCGCGTCACTCTGCGTCAGGCCCCGGCGGCACCCGTGGAAGCGCCGCCGACCTCGGCCGAGACGCCGACCGATGCGATCGCCCTCTTCGACGAGCTGCAGACCGTGCTGGAGGCGGTGCGCGATCGCGTCCGCTCGGCGCAATCGCCGTCGTGGGACGCGCTGATGCACCTCGTCGGCCGGGTGGTGGATTCACTGGCGGCCTCGGGTGAGCTCTTCTGGGCGGCCAACGCGCCGACCGTGCCGGGCGGCCACGACTATCTCGCGTTCCACCAGGCGTGCGTTGCCATCCTGGCCGTTCGCCTCGGCGCCAACGTGGGATACGACCGCGCGCACCTCGTTCAGCTCGGGCTGGCCGGTTGTTTGATCGACGTGGGGCTGTGGCAACTCCCGGCGGCCATGCTGCGCCGGCTCGACACGCTGAGTGCTGAGGAGCTGATGCAATATCGCTCGCACCCCCGGCTCAGCGCCGAGATCGTTCGGCGCTGGACGCCGCCGTTCGAGGGACTCGTGGACGCGGTGCTGCAACACCACGAACGCGAGCAGGGGCAGGGGTTCCCGCAGGGCCTCGCCGGCGGCAATGTGCATCCGTACTCGAAGATCCTGGGTCTCGTCGACACCTACACCGGGCTCACGGCGCCGCCGTCACTGCGTCCAGGGCTGCGGCCGCACGAGGCCGTGCGCGAGATCGTGCGCTCGAAGAACGAATCGTTTCCGCCGCCGCTCATCAAGGCGCTGCTCAGCGAGATCTCGGTCTTCCCGCCCGGCACGATCGTGCGGCTGAACACCGGTGAAGTCGGGCGGGTGATCGCGGTGAACCGAAATCATCCGCTACGTCCGCGGGTCGAGGTATACGATGCCAAAGGACAGCGCCTGGCCACGCCCAAGATGATCGATCTCTCGGAGGCGCCGTTCCTCTACATCACCGGTCCCGTCTCGGAGGCGACGCGATGAGGCTGGAGGTGGTGCGGTAATGGCGCAGTACGAGATGAACCTCCGTGACTACTGGCTCATCGTCCGGCGCCGCCGCTTCATCATCCTCGCGTCCACCGTGCTCGTCGCGCTCTTCAGCTTCTGGATCGCCCGCCAGAAAGTTCCCGTGTACGAGGCGACGGCGGCGGTCAAGTTCGAACAGTCGACCGCCCTGTCCGGCCTGCTCGTCGAAGTCCTCTCCTACACCAGCGCCGACTCCATCGAGACGCAGGCGACGCTGCTCAAGAGCTACCCGATCCTCGAAGAGGTCGCCCGCCGCCTCGGCCGGCTGCCCGAGACCGCGCGCGGTGAGGCCGTGCAGGAGTCGAAGTCGTACATGGCCGCCCTCGACTCGATCGGCGGCAAGATCCGCACGAGCCGGGTGCCGAGCACCAGCATCCTCGAAGTGATCGCGACGTCCACCAATTCCCGCGAGGCGCGGGACCTCGCCAACACGGTCGTCGAGGCCTATCGGGACTACAACCGCTCCGTGCGCAACGGACGCATCACCGAGGCGCGCAAGTTCATCGAAGCCCAGTTGAAGGAGGTCGAAGGGCGGGTCCGGCGCGCCGAGGAAGAGGTGTGGGCCTTCCGCGAGGCCAACCGCATCATCTCCCCGGGCGCCGAGTCGTCGGTCCTCCTCTCGCTCTTCACGCAGCTGCGCAGCGACATCGAGAAGACGCGGCAGCAGCGCACCGAGCTCGAGATGACCCAGGGGCGCCTGGCCCGCAACGATGCCGCCAGCGTCGCCGAGCGGGTCTTCGTGGACAGCGCCAACCCAGCGCTGCAGCGGTTGCAGGCGACGCAGGTCGAGCTGCTGCTCGAGCGCAACAACCTGGCGCTGGAAGTCACGGATCGCCATCCCCGCCTGCAGGCGCTCGACGACCGGCTACGCGAGGTGCGCAGCGAGATGCGGCGCGAGGTCAACGCCCAGGTCGCCCTGCTGCGCAGTCGCGAGGAGATCCTCAACCGTCAGATGGGCGAGCTCCTCCAGAAAAACCGTGAGGTGCCGTCCATCGAGCTCGGCTTGCAGCGGTTGCAGCGCGACGCGAAGGTCAACGACGACCTCCTCACCCTGCTCAAGACGAAGCACCAAGAAGCATTGATCAAGGAATCGGAAGGCGTGGAGGAGGTCAGCATCGTCCGGCCCGCCACCGAGCCGGGCTCGCCGGTCGGCGGCGAGACGTTCAATACGGTCGTGGTCGGTGGGCTGGTCGGCCTCATGCTCGGCCTCGTCCTGGCCTTCGTGCAGGAGACGCTCGACACGTCCATCGGGACCATCGAGGACGTCGAGACGTATCTGCAGGTGCCCGTGCTCGGTATCGTGCCCCACATCGACGCGCGTGAGACGGTGCAGCGCCTGGTCGAGCGACGGCCGGCGCTGGCCGACATGGAGCCGGAGGCGCTCCAGAGCCACGCGCTCCTCATCACGCACTTCGATCCCAAGTCGCCGGTGGCCGAGGCCTACCGCACCCTGCGCACGAACATCCAGTTCACGCGCCTGGAGAAGCAGGGCAAGATCCTCGTCGTCACCAGCCCCACCCTGCAGGAAGGCAAGACGACGACCATCGTGAACCTGGCGCTCACGATGGCCCAGAACGGTCAGCGCACGCTGCTCATCGGCGCCAACCTGAGGCGCCCGAGCATCCACCGGTTCTTCGGGATCGAGCGCGAGCCCGGATTGTCCGACGTCCTGGTCGGGAACGCGCGCTGGCGGGACTGCATCCGCACGGTCGCCGACATCTTGATGGGCCGGTTCGAGATGGAAGACATCATGGCCTCGCCTGGCCTCGACAATCTGCACATCCTCGAGTCCGGTCCCATCCCGGCCAACCCGTCGGAGCTGTTGTCGACGCCCGCGATGGCCCAGCTCCTCACCGAGGTCCGCGAAGACTACGACGTCGTCCTGATCGATACGCCGCCCGTGCTCCCCGTCACCGACTCCGCGATCGTCGCGGCGCAGGTCGACGGCGTGATCCTCGTCTACCAGGCGGGCAAGGTCGGACGCCTCGTGCTCAAGCGGGCCAAGGCACACCTGGAGTCGGCCCGCGCGAAGGTGTGGGGCGTCGTGCTCAACGACGTGCAGACCGAGATCGCCGGTTACGCCTACACGCACTACTACGGCGAGGAGACGCCGGGCGACAACACGCCGAGCCGCCTCGAGCGCATCTGGAATACCGTGCGCGGCCGGTTCCGCGGCGACAATCGCGCGTCCACGGCGCCCACCGTGCCGACGGAGCAGAGCAACGACTTCCCGATCGACACGGCGATGGACGCGACGGTCGCGACCGGCACGAAGAGCCGCCGAAAGTACCGCAACGTCATCGGCGGCGTCCTGCTGCTGGTGGGCCTCGTCGCCCTGATCTCAGCTCTGGCCTGGAAGGCGGGATGGTTCGGTTCGGCCCTGCAGCCGCGCGAGATTCTCCGCAAGAAGCTCGACGCGCCGGCCGAGGTGACTCCTGGCCGCGACGCGACGGCGGCTCCGACGTCGCCGACCGAGTCGTCACTCCCGCCGGCGCTCGTGGCGCCTCCGAGCCCGCCGCTCGCCGCGCCTCCCGCCGTGAGCACGCAGTCAGCCACAGCGGACGAGTCAGTGGCCACCACGCCGACGGTCATCACGTCGGCGGCGACCACACCGGCGGTCGCCACGCCGGGGAGCCCGCCCAGGTCCAGCGCGGCAGCGCCCGTCGCACCGCGGCCAGCGACCGCGACGCCACCCGGCGAGCGCTTCGCCGTCGAGTTCGGGCCGTTCCCCACGGCCGGCGAAGCGGAGGGCGTCGAGCGCCAGTTGATCCAGGCCGGTCATCAGACCGTCCGCTTCCGCCAGCAGACGGGCGGCGCGCTCTACGGCGTGCTGATCGAGCGCGTGCCGACGGCCCGAGATGCTCAGCAGCTCGTCACGGCACTGCGAGAGCAAGGGTTTCCTGAAGGGATGATCCTCGGGGGTGGTGAGCCGTTGACGGTGCGCGTCGGTGATCCGCTGCCGCTGCACGGCGCCGTTCAGCTGGCCGAGCGTGTGCGCGGCCGTGGGCACCCGGTCCGCGTCGCCGTGCAGGCTGGCGAGGCTGTCACATTTGTCATCCGCCATGGCAACTTCGCCTCGCGGTCCGAGGCGGAGGAGAAGGCGGAGGAATTGAGCCGACTGGGCCTACCGAACCGCGTCGTGCGGGTCCGGTAGGCCGCTCCACCGCGTCTCGATCATGGCCAATCCGCTCCTGCGCGTCATCGTCTTCGGCGTGCTCCTGGTGGTGGCCACCTTCCTGGTCTCCCAGGGAATCACGGTCGCCCGGTTCGAGTACGCCATCGTCGCCGCCTGCGTGCTCGCCGTGTTCATGTTCGTCTTCCTCAAGACGGAGGCCGGACTCTACCTGGTGCTCTTCTCGATGTTGCTCTCTCCCGAGTTCGCCCTCGGCGGCGGTGGACTGGCCGAGCGGCGCACCATCGTCGTGCGCCTCGAAGACCTCCTGCTCATCGCCATCGCGCTGAGCTGGTTCGCGAAGACCGCCGTCAACAAGGAGATCGGCCTCGTCGTCAAGACGCCGCTCAACCCGTGGATCCTCTTCTATGTCCTGAGCGCGTTCCTGTCGACCGCGCTCGGTTACCTGCAGGACACGGTCAAGAGCGCCGTCGGTTTCATGTACGTGCTCAAGTACGTCGAGTACTTCGTCGTGTTCTACATGACCGTCAACAACGTCCGCGACCGCGCGCAGGCCCGGCGCCTGATCATGGCGGCTTTCGCGACGGCAGCGATGGTGAGCATCATCGGCGCCGCCCAGATTCCGAGCGGGCAGCGGGTCTCGGCGCCCTTCGAGGGTGAAGCGGGGGAGCCGAACACGTTCGGCGGCTATCTGTTGCTGATGATGGCCATCGCCGGCGGCATCGGTCTGGAGACGAACCGGCTGAAGCTGCGAGCGTGGGCCGCCGGCGTGATCGGGCTCATGGCGGTTCCCTTCGTCTTCACACTGTCACGGGCATCGTACCTGGCGTTGTTGCCGTCGATCGGGATGCTCGCCCTGCTGTCCAGCCGTCGAAAGCTCATGGTCGGGGCCCTGGTCCTGGCGGTGCTCGTCTCGCCGATCGTGCTCACGACGGCCGTGCCGGAGCCCGTCAAGAAGCGCATCCTTTATACATTCCAGCCCGAGCGCGGTCAGGCCACGGTGCGCCTGGGCCAGGTCGCGTTCGACCCGTCGACGTCCGAGCGCCTGCTCTCGATGCAGGAAGCCTTCGCGGCGTGGACCAAGCGCCCGCTGTTCGGGTACGGCGTCACCGGCTTTCGATTCATCGACGCCCAGTACGCCCGCACGCTGGTCGAGACCGGGGTGGTCGGATTGGTGGTGTTCCTGGCGCTGCTGTGGGCGGTGTTCCGGGTCGGCCTCACCGCGGCGCGGCGGCTCGAGGATCCCGAGGACCGAGGCCTGGCGATCGGATTCGTGGCCGCCACGATCGGCCTCCTCGTCCATTCGATCGGCTCCAACTCCTTCATCATCATCCGGATCATGGAGCCGTTCTGGTTCTTTGCCGGCATCGTCGCCATCCTGCCCACGCTGCCGAAGGACGCCGAGGCTCCGCTGCCCGGCCCGGTGCGCGCGTTCAGGTACTCGGTATGACGCGATCGCCATCGTGGACGACGCGAGCCCGTCACGTTCGTCTCGTCGTCACTGACGTGGACGGCGTCCTCACCGATGGCCGCATGATCCTGTCCGACCACGGCGACGAGCTGAAGAGCTTCCACACGCGAGACGGCGTGGCCGTGGCGCTCGCCCGCCAGGCGAAGCTGCGGACCGCCATGATCACGGGCGAGACCAGCCCGATCGCCAAGACGCGCGGTGACAAGCTCGGGGTGGACGTGGTCGTGCTCGGCGCCCGCCGCAAGGGCGAGGCGCTGGAGGCGCTGTGCGCGCAGTTCGACCTGCCGTGCACGGCGGCCGCCTACATCGGCGACGACCTCCTCGACATTCCCGCGCTGCAGCGCGCGGGACTGGCGGTGGCCGTCGCCGACGCCGCCGACGAGGTCAAGGCCGTCGCCCAGCTCGTGACGCGCGCCGCCGGCGGCCACGGCGTCTTCCGCGAGGTCATCGAGCGCATCCTGCGCGCGCAGCGGCGCTGGAACGACGTTCTGTCCACGTACGTGCGCGACCACGGCGGGACCGCATGAGGCCCGGGGCGATCGGGGCCGCGACGAGGCCACGTGCGGATTAACTTCCTGGTGCCCGGGCTCGCCATCAGCGGCGGGAACCGCATCATCTTCGAGTACGCCAATCGCCTCGGCGCTCGCGGCCACGCCGTCACGATCGTGGCTCCGACCGAATGGCCGGGCCCGGCGCCGCGTCGCTCGCCGCGCCAGCGACTGGCCGCGCTCGGACGCTACCTGCTGGCCAACCGCCGCGTGGCCTGGTTCGACCTCGACGTGGCGCTCAAGATCGTGCCCAGCCTCGCCGAGCGCCATGTCCCCGACGCCGACGTCACGATCGCCACCTACTGGCGGACCGCCGAGGCGCAGGCCCAGTACGGACCGCGGAAGGGCGTGCCGGTCTACTTCATCCAGGGCTACGAGATCTGGGGCGGCGCGCGCGAGGAGGTCGAGGCCACGTACCGCGGCCCCGCGATCAAGTTCGCGGTCTCGTCCTGGCTGAAGCGCTTGCTGCGCGACCGTTTCGATCAGGACCCGGTGGGCCCGATGGTGCAGGGGGTCAACTTCGAGCAGTTCCACCACGAGGCCCGGGCGATCAACGATCCGCCGCGCATCGGGATGCTGTACCGCGACACGACGTGGCGCGGGACGACCGAGGGCCTGCACGCCGTCGAGCTCGTCCGGAAGAAATATCCGGGCGTGCGCCTCGTGATGTTCGGCCAGGGCTGGCCCTGGATCGAAGCGCCCGCCGACGTCGAATACCACCACGACCCGCCACAAGACGAGCTGCGCAAGATCTACGGGAGCTGCGACATCTGGATCAATCCGAGCTGGCACGAAGGGCTTCCGCTCCCGCCAATGGAGGCCATGGCGTGCCGGTGCGCGGTGGTGACGACGAACGTGGGAACCGAGGACTACCTCGTTCCCGGTGAAACTGCCCTCGTCGTCCCGCCGCGGGACGCCGAGGCCATCGCCGACGCGATCCTGACGCTGCTCGACGATCGCCGACGCTTGCAGGCGGTGGCCGAGGCCGGTCACCGGCACATTCGAACGTTCACCTGGGAACGGGCCGTGCTCGGGTTCGAGCGCGCACTGGAGGACGTGGTACGAGCCCGGCGATGACGCAATCCAGCGCGCCGGCCACGCTGGCCGTCGTCATCGTGAGCTATCGCGCTCGGCAGTTGCTCGCCGAGTGCCTCGACTCGTTGTTCGCGCATCCACCCGCGATGCCGTGGGAGGCCGTCGTCGTGGACAACGCCTCCGACGACGGGAGCGCCGACCTGGTTCGCAAGCGCTATTCGGCCGTGCGACTGCTCGCCAACGACGCCAACCTCGGTTTCGCCCGCGCCGCCAATCAGGGCGCGTCGGCGGCCCGCGCTGACTTCGTCTGCTTCCTGAACAGCGACGCCCGCGTGATGCCGGGGACGCTCGATCGCCTCGTCGCCATTCTTCGCCAGCAGCCCGGTGTCGGGGCCGTGGGGCCCCGCACCACCGGGAGCGACGGCCACGTGATTCGCTCGTGCTTCAAGTTCCCGACGCTCGCCCGCCCGCTCTTCAACGTCCGACCGCTGCGCACCGTGCTCGGCCCGTCGACGCTCGCGCTCGCCTACGAGCCGTGGGATCCGACGACGACGCGAGCGGTGGACTGGGTGAGCGGCGCGTGCCTCATGGTGCGCCGCGACGCCCTCGAGCGTCTGGGCGCTTTCGACCCGGAGTTCTTCATGTACTTCGAGGATGTCGATCTCTGCCGGCGGCTGTGGGTGGCCGGCCGCGCAGTCTGGTACGTCGGCGACGCCGTCGTGGTCCACCACACGCGAGGCTCGACGCTCGGCGTGCACACGCCGGGGCTCTTCCTCATGGAGCAGCGCAGTCGCTTGCGCTACTTCCGCAAGCATTACGGGGTCCCGGGGATGGTGTTCATTCGCGGAGCAATGGGGCTCGCCGCGCTCTGGCATCTGGCCGCGCTGCCGTTCCAGCGCGGCCCTGCGCGAGCCTCCCAGGGCGTGCGCGTGAACCTGGATCTGTTGCGGGAGGCGCTGGCGCCCGCGCGGGGGCCACGGCCGTGAGCGCGCTCGGTGCGCAGGCGCGGCTGGCCGTGCGCGAAGTCTGCGCGCTGGCGCCGTCGCTCGGTCTCCTGCCCCCACCGTCACGGCCGGCTGGCATCGCCGCGATCGTCCGTGTCCGCGACGAGGAGGAGTGGCTGGAGCCCGCCGTGCGCTCGATCATCGGCTTCGCGGACCACGTCGTGATCGGCGACAACGGCTCGACCGATCGGACGCCAGTCATCATGCGGGCCCTCGCCCGCGAATTCCCCGGCATCGTCGAGACGCTGACCATGCCCGACGCCGACATCCTCCGCCTCACGAACGCGCTCATCGAGCGGACGCGCCACCGCTTCATCGTCCGCTGGGACGCCGACTTCGTCGCCCAGACGAGCGGGCCCGCCCGCATCACGCGGCTTCGCGACTGGCTGCTCGCGCTGGATCAGCGTCGCTACTACATCGTCTATCCGCGCATGGTGGAAGTGACCGGCGACCTCTGGCACCAGGACCCAACGCATCCTACGCGCGGCGACGCCCACTGCTGGACGGCGTCGGATCACGTCCGCTACACCTACAACCCCCAGGGCTACGAGGCGCCGAAGATCCCGAAGTGGTACGCGGTGCGTGCGTGGGAGCTGCCCTGCTTCTATCACGTCAACGTGAAGTCGGATCGCCGCATGTTCCTGAGCCACCTGTGGAAGCGCTATCTGCTCGATCGCTCACGCCCGACCGATCTCCAGAGCTACGTCGACCGCGTGCTGAAGACGGAGTTCGACGGCCAGGATTTCGGGAGCGCGGCTCGGAGTTGGACGCAGGGCTGGGTGCGCCGACTCGTTCCGTTCGACGCGACCCGCTATCCCGCCCATCCCGAGCTGTTGCGGCCCGTCCTCGGCCGCCCCCGCTATCGACTGCGCGTGGAGGACGGCCGCGTCGTGGGCCGCGAGACCCTGGAGGACGCGCGCTGACCGCCCTGCTGCGCCGTGTCTATGGACGCGTGCAACGGCACGTGGTGGAGCGTTGGACGGGTGGCCTTCACGCCGGCACGGTCGTGAAGGGCCTCTACCTGCAGTGGACGCTTGGCCCGCGATTCCTGTCCACGTCCGGACTGGCGCTCGACGCCGGGTGCGGTGAGGGCGCGAACTTCGCGCGGCTGCTCGCGCGACGGCGCCCGGGCTGGCGCTTCGTGGCGATCGACCTCGCTCACGAGGGTACGCGACCAACGGAACCGAACGTTTCGTTCTGCGTGGGCGATCTCCGCGCGCTTCCCGTCGGCGGTCCATTCGACGTCATCTACACCATCGACGTGCTCGAGCACGTCGAGGATCCGCCCCGGCTGCTCGCCGCCTTCGCGGACTGTCTGCGCCCGCACGGAATCCTGTATCTGCACGTTCCCGCCGCTGAGCAGCGTCACTTTCTCCCCGGCGTGGATCGCGAGTACTCGTGGCTCGGGCCGCCCTCGCCCGGCGACGTGCACCTCTACGAAGGCTTCGAGTCCGCTCAGCTCGCCTCGTGGCTGCGGGCGGCCGGCTTCGCCGTCGTCAGCACGCGCCGGACCTTCGGGACGGCGGTGTCGGTGCTCAAGGAGCTGTTCATGCTCGCCGAGGCCCGTCGCGTGCCCGGCGTGGGCCTCGCGCTCCTGCCGTTTCTCGCGCTGGCCGCGCGGCTGGAATGGTGGTGGGGCGGACGTCGCGGAAACGGAGTCGCGATCGTCGCGCGCCGGATGGCCGTGGCCGGTCGGCCGGCCCACGTGAGCGCCGTCGGAGCCCGCGGCTGATGGACTGGTCGTTCCTCAACTTCGCGTACGAGCCGGGGCTGCGTCCCGACAGCGGGGGCTTTCGCAAGCTGTGGGAAGTGGCGTGGGCGCTCCAGACGCTCGGTCACACCACGCGCGTCTTCTATCCGAGGCTGCCGGGCTGGGTACCGCTGCGCGACGTGCCGTCGGCGGCCTATCCGGTCGTCGACCGCGCGGTCGTCCGTCCGCTCACGGCGCACGTATCGATGGCGCTGGCCACGCTCAGGGCGGCGCGGCAGACCCGGCCCGACATCGTCTACATGCGGACGCACATCAACCTCCTGCCGCTGCCGATGGCGCGAGCCGTGCGGGCGAGGCTGGTCGTCGAGGTCAACGCCGACGGCCTCCAGTTCCTCGAGCAGGAGCGGGCGCCGCGATGGAAGCGACAGCTCTTCAGGCGCGTCGAGCGGATCAACCTGCGGGGCGCGCACCTGGTCGTCACGCTCACGCCCGGCCTGCGGCAGATGGTCGTCGAGCGCTACGGTGTGCCGGCCGATCGCGTGTGCGTGATTCCGAGCGGCACGGATCCCGACCATTTCGCTCCCGATGATGTCGCCCGCTGTCGGCGTGAGATCGGGCTCGATCCTGCCCGACCGACAGTCGGCTTCGTGGGGCTCTTCTATCGTCACCAGGGAGTCGGCACGCTCCTTGGGGCGCTGGCGCGTCTTCACCAGTGGCGGCCCGACGTCGGCGGTCTCATCGTCGGCGACGGGATCATGCGTCGGACGTGGGAAGCGCAGGCCGAGCGCCTGGGGCTCGACGGCGCTGTCCGGTTCACCGGCCAGGTGCCGTATACGCGCGTCCCCGTCTACCTCAACGCCATGGACGTGCTGGCCGCACCGTTCACGGGTGATCGCGGAGAGACGTCACCGTTCAAGGTGCTCGACGTCATGGCGTGCGCCCGCCCGGTCGTCGCCTCTGATCTCCTGTCCGTGAGGAGTCTGGCCGACGACAGTGGCGCGCTGACGCTCGTGCCACCCGACGACGCCGGCGCGCTCGCCCAGGCCCTCGGTGACCTGCTCGAGCGACCCGAGCGACGGGCCGAGCTGGGGCGACGCGGGCGCGACCACGTGTGCCGCCACCACAGCTGGCGTCGACTCGCCGGTGCTCTCGAGAGCTCTGTGCGGTCGAGCTCTGAGGTCAGCGCGCGGTGAGTCGCATTCGCGTCGTTCACGTCGCGGGGTCGGCTGACGTCGGCGGGGGCGAGCGTTATCTGGAGCTCCTGGCGCGTCACCTCGACCGTGATCGCTTCGAGCTCGCGGTGATCGTGCCGGAGCCGGGGCCGCTGGCCGCGCGCCTGGCGAGCCTCGGAATCCCCGTTGCCACCGTGGATCTTCGCCGTCTGGTGAGCCTGCCGGCGGTCGCGCGTCTGGCCGCGCAGATCCGCGCGTTCGCTCCTCACGTCCTGCAATCACACGGCGCCCGATCGAACTTCTACACGCGGCTCGCCGGCGCGATGGCGGGCGTGAAGGCTCGCCTGTCCACTGTTCACAACGCGCTCGGCGATTATCCTGTGTCGGCCACGCGTCGGGCCGTCTACGGTGCGGCGGACCGCCTCACGTTGCCGTTGACGTCGGCGGTGGTCTGTGTGGCCGAGGCGCTCGGGCGCAACTATCCACGACGCGCGCTCGTCATCCCGAACGGCATCGAGCTCGATCACTTCGATCCCAGCGCCGTGTCCGCGACGGGGATGCGCCAGCGCTGGGGCCTCGACGCCGGACCTGTCCTGGGTTTTGTCGGCCGGCTCACTCCGCAGAAGGATCCGCTGACGTTCCTTCACGCGGTCGCAGAAGTGCGACGGCACCGGCCGAATGTGAAGGCCCTCGTCGTCGGAGACGGACCGCTGCGCGGGGCGGTGGAGGCCGAGATCGCCCGCCTGGAGTTGCGGTCGTCGTGCCGGCTGACGGGGATGCAGGCCGAGGTGGCGCCCTTGCTCGGCGCCATGGACGTCTTCGTGCTGTCGTCGGTCTCCGAAGGATTTCCGTTCGTCGTGCTCGAGGCGATGGCGATGGAGCGGCCCGTCGTCGCCACCAACGTGAACGGTGTGGCTGAGATCATCGAGCCGGGCGAAAGCGGCCTCCTCGTGCCCCCTCGCGACGCCGACGCGACGGCCCGCGCCGCTCTCGCGCTCCTGCACAACGGTGCCGAGGCGCGCCGGATTGGCCGGGCTGCGCGCGCCCGGGTGGCCGAGCGGTTCACCGTCGCCGGGATGGTCGAGCGTCTGCAGACGCTGTACGCCACGCTCGTGTCGGCCGACCGCCGACGCGTCGCCGAGGTCTCTGCCTGATGTGCGGCATCGCCGGCTACGTCGGCGGCGTTGCCCCGAGCACGCTCTCGGCCATGTTGCGGACGCTGAAGCATCGCGGCCCCGACGACGAGGGGGCGTGGGTCGGCGACGATGGTGCGCGCATCGGGCTCGGCATGACACGGCTTGCCATCATCGATCTCGTCACCGGTCGTCAGCCGATGACGAGCCCCGACGGCCAGCTCCACGTCGTCTTCAACGGCGAGATCTACAACTTCCGCGAGCTTCGCACCCGGTTCGCCGCGGCGGGCCGGTCGTTCGCCACGACGAGCGACACCGAGGTGATCCTGGCCGCCTACGAGCGTCACGGTGACCTCTGCGTCGAGCACCTGCGCGGCATGTTCGCGTTCGCGCTCTGGGACGCCCGGCGGCGCCGGCTGTTGCTCGCCCGCGATCGGCTCGGCAAGAAACCGCTGTACTACTGGCGCGGCGACGGCGTGCTGCTCTTCGCATCGGAGATCAAGGCCCTGCTCTGTCATCCGCGGATTTCCCGGGCGGTGGACTGGGATGCGCTGCATCACTATCTGGCGTTCGGATACACGCCGGCCGACCGCTCGATGTTCGCCGGGATCGCCAAGCTGCCGCCCGGCCATCTCCTTCGTGTCGATGCGACGGGCGCCGTGGAGCGCACGTCGTACTGGTCGCTGCCCGACGCCGCGGCCACCGAAGCGGCCCGCGTGACGGCCAAGGAAGCGCCAGCGCTCGTCCGCCACGAGCTGCGCGAAGCCGTCCGCCTGCGCCTCGAGAGTGACGTGCCGCTCGGCGTGTTCCTCTCGGGGGGCATCGACTCGAGCGCCATCGTCGCCAGCGCCCGCGAGGTGACGAGCGGCCGGCTGTCGACGTTCACGGTCGGGTTCGGTCCGGCGGCACCCTCGTTCGACGAGCGCGTGTACGCCCGGGAGGTCGCCGAGCGATTCGCCACCGATCACCACGAGGAGACGCTGCACCCGGTCATCGCCGACGTCCTGCCCAGCGTGATTCGCCACTTCGACGAGCCGTTCGCCGACTCCTCGGCGCTGCCGACCTTCATGGTCGCCCAGGCGACCGCCCGCCACGTGAAGGTGGCGCTCTCGGGCATCGGGGGCGACGAGACGTTCGCGGGCTACCCGCGCTATCTGGGGCTGCGTGTCTCAGAAGTCTTCGCGCGGTTGCCGCGAAGCCTGCGCACGATGTCGGCTCGGGCGGGACAACGCCTGCTGCCCGAGTCGGAGACGAGCAGTAACTGGGGCGATCGACTCCGCCGCTTCGCCGCCGGCGCGGAACGGCCGCCGTTCGAGCGCTACGTGCGGTGGACTCGCTTCTTCACCGACGAGCAGCTGGACAAGCTCGTCGTTCCCGGCGTCCGGGCGAGCTGGCGGATGCCCGTCGACGCCGGGCACCGGGCCGCCTGGGCCGGGCAAGGCCACGGCGATCCCGTGGACGGCGCGTTTCGTGTCGACCTCCTCACGTATTTGCCCGACGACCTGCTCGTGATGGCCGACCGCATGTCGATGGCGCACTCACTGGAGCTGCGGGCGCCCTTCTGCGACCACCGCCTGATCGAGCGAAGTCTCGCCATCGCGCCTCGCGTGAAGCTTCCCGGCGTCCGGTTGAAGGGCCTGCTGCGCCAGGCGTTCGCCGGCGTCCTGCCGCCGAGCGTCGTCCGGCGTCGCAAGCAGGGCTTCATGATTCCGCTGGCGGGCTGGCTGCGTACCGATCTGCGGCCGCTGATGGAGCAGCTCCTCGCCCCCGACGTCGTCGCGGCGCGGGGTCTGTTCGCGCCGGCCGCGGTCGACGCTCTGATCCAGGAGCACCTGCGCGGCCGCAAGACTCACGCCGATCGGCTGTGGGCCCTGATGATGACCGAGCTGTGGCTGCGGGAGTACCTCGACGGCGCGACCGCCTGGAAGGCGGGAACGTGAAGATCGTCGTCGTGTCCGACGTGTCTCCAGTCCAGCTGCTCGGCGGTGGCGAGCGCGTGCTGTGGGAGCAGACGTCCCGGCTCTCCGCGCGCAAGCACGTCGTCAAGGTCGTCAGTCGGACGCCGGACGGCGGCGTGCCCGGTGACCTGGTGCACGGCGGAGTGGCGGTTCACCACTTCCCGGTCGATCGGCGCTCGCTGGCCGCATTCATCCGCACCTCGGTGCTCGGCGCGCGGCGAGCTGTCGAGTCCGAGATCACGGCCCACGGGGCCGACGTTCTCCATTTTCATCAACCGATCGGCGCGTTCGGCGTGCTGACGTCAACGCTCGGCCGCCGGCTGCCGAGCCTCTACACGTTTCACTCGCCGGCGCCGCTCGAGTACCGGTCCCGGACCGGGATGTCGGGTCTGCACCGCGGCGGACTCGTGGGCCGGGCCGGCGCAGCTCTGCTCTGGACGCTCGAGCGCGCGTCACTCAAGCGGGCGAGCCGGATCCAGGTGCTGAGCGACTTCTCGGCCCGTCTGCTCTGGGATCTCTACGGCATCAGCGGAGAGCGGATCGTGAAGATCGTGGGGGGCGCCGACGTCGAGCGCTTCCATCCCGGCGGCTCGCGAGAGGCCCAGCGGCAGGCGCTGGGGCTGCCGAGCGATCGCCCGCTCCTCTTCACGCTGCGCAACCTCGAGCCGCGCATGGGGCTCGACACGCTGATCCGGGCGATGGCCACCGTGCGGGAGCGCTTTCCCCGCGTGCTCCTGCTGATCGGCGGCTCCGGCTCGCTGCGCCCGCTGCTCGAGACCCTCACGATCTCGCTCAGCCTGTCCGAGCACGTCCGGTTCCTCGGCTTCGTGCCCGAGCGTGACCTGCCCGCCTACTACGGCGCGGCCGACGCGTTCGTGTTGCCGACCCGCGAGCTCGAGGGATTCGGCCTGGTCACGGTGGAAGCGCTGGCGTGCGGCACACCCGTCCTCGGCACGCCGGTCGGAGCCACGCCGGAGATTCTCGAGCCACTCGACCGCTCCCTGCTCTTCGCCGACGTCGGCCCGACGGCGATCGCGGATGGGATCGGTCGCTTCCTCGAGCGCAGCGAGCAGGATCCCGCGGTCGTGCGCGATCTGCGCCGCGCCTGCGTGGCCTACGCCGAGCGGCAGTATGGCTGGAGTCGCTCGGTCGATGCGCTGGAGGACATGCTCGGCACCCTCACCGAAAAAAATGTCACGGCGACTGGCGCCGTCCGCTGCGTGGCCTGCGAAGCCGCCACGCCGCTTCGGTGGTTCCGTCATCGCGGAGAGGACTACCGGGCCTGTCCGGCCTGCGGCACCTCGGTGGCCGCAAAGCTGCCGACGGCGGCCGGGCTCCGACACTTCTACGAGGTCGAATATCCCGCGCGCTTCGTACGCCCGGAGGTGCCGGCGTCGCGGCTCGATCTCTTCGGGGAGCTCATCGCTCGCCTCGGACCGCCGCGCAGCCGGAGGCGGCTGCTCGATGTCGGCTGCGGCCCCGGCCATTTCGTCGCGTCGGCCGCCGCCGCCGGCTGGCGTGCGGTCGGCCTCGAGCTCGCGGCCGAGATGTGCGCAGCCGCGCGGACGACGGCCGCGTGTGACGTCGTGCAGTCCGACTCGGTCCTCTTGCCCTTCGACACCGCGTCGATGGATGCCGTGACCTTCATCAACGTCCTCGACCATCTGGTCGATCCGTACGGCGCTCTGGCCGAGGCCCATCGCGTCCTGGCTCCGGACGGTCTGCTCGTGATCCGCGTGCCGAACGGGGCGTTTCATCGCCGCGCCACGCAGTTCTTCTCGATGCTCGGTCGTCGCGGGTGGCTCGGGAAGTTCGGAGCCTATCCGGTCTTCCACGTCTTCGGGTTCACCGCCCGCGGACTCCGCCGGCTGGTGGAGCGGTCCGGGTTCCACGTCCTCTCGCTGCGGAATTCACCGCTGAGCGCGGAGGGGCCCTCAGCGGCCGACAGCCGCGCGCCCGGACTCCCACGCTGGTTCCGCGGAGCGGGTGAGACGGTGGCGGCCACGCTGCATGCCGTCACGGCGAGCCGTTGCCTGGCGGCGCCTTCCATCGAGCTGTACGCGCGCCGGCTCGGTGATGAGGAGGTGCCGCCCTCGTGATCCGGGCGCTGCACGTCATCACGCGGCTGACGCTGGGTGGCTCCTCCGAGAACACCATCGGCCAGATGGTGACGCTGGCGCGCGCCGGCTACGACTCCGCGCTGGCGGTCGGTCTCGCCGAATCGGACGTGGTGACCGTGGACGACGCGCGCCGCCGCGGTTGCCGCATCGTGAACGTGCCCAGCCTGGGCCGCGAGGTGACGCCGACGCGCGATCTCGTCGCGCTGCTGCAGCTCGTCCGCCTCTTTCGGCGCGAGCGGCCGGCGATCGTTCACACGCACACATCCAAGGCCGGGTTCATCGGGCGCCTGGCCGCGCGCATCGCGCGTGTGCCCGTCGTGATCCACCAGCCCCACGGCCACATCTTCTACGGGTACTCCGGCCCCCGACGGACCTCGGCCTATATCACGCTCGAGCGGCTCGCCGCGCGCTGGAGCGACCGCATCGTGACGCTCACCGACGTGGGCCGCGAGGAGCATCTGGCCCTCGGCATCGGACGGCCCGAGCAGTTCGTCACCATCCCGAGCGGCGTGCCGGTGAACGACCTCCAATTGCGCGCTCCGCTCCCGGCCCGGGCTCGCGCATGGCTCGGCCTCGGCCCGTCGGCCTTCGTCGTGCTCGGCCTCGGCCGGCTGGTTCACGTGAAGGGCTTCGATCTCCTCGTGGAGGCGCTCGCTCGGATTGCCCCGCAGATCGGTGACGCACGCGTCGTCATCGTCGGTGATGGACCCGAGCGTGATCGTTTGACGGCGCGGGCCGCCGAGCTCGGCGTCGTCGACCGCCTCACCCTGGCCGGTGCCGTGGTCGTGCCCGAGATGGTCGCGCGCTACTTCGCCGCCGCCGACGTCTTCGCGGCTCCCGCCCGCAACGAAGGCATGGGCCGCGCGCTCGTGGAGGCAATGGCCTTCGGCGTGCCCGTTGTGGGCACCGCGGTCGGCGGGATCCCGAGCGTGATCGGTGACGACGTGGCCGGCCGGGTCGTCCCGCCGGAGGACGTCGATGGCCTCGCGTCGGCCCTGATCGACCTGGCCAGCGACCGCGGACTCCGCTTCAAGCTGTCCGAGGCGGCGCGGCGTCGCGCGCACGACTTCTCCGCCGACGTCGCCGACGCGCGGCTCCTGGCGCTCTACGCCGAACTCGTCGAGGCGAAGCGACTCCGGTGACCCCGTGTCCCGTCTGCGGTCGTGCTGGCGGTCGGCCACTGGCCCGGCTGCAACGTCGAGCGCTGGTTCGCTGCCGGGGGTGTCGACTCGTCTTCCTCGATCCGCCGCGCACCACCGATGCCGTGCGCGAGTATTTCGAAGACGTGTACGTCGATCCCGCCGCCAGCCGGCGGATCGACTCACGGCGGCACCGCCTGTTCCTCGACTTCCTCGATGGCGTGCGGCAGGCCGGCCGGTCACGTCTGCTCGACATCGGATGCGGGACCGGTGAGTTCATCGAGCTGGCCCGGGCGCGCGGCTGGAACGCCTGGGGCGTCGAGGTCTCACGAGAGGCCGTACAAACCGCGCAGGGGCGGGGGCTGCAGGTCGCGCTCCGCGCATCGGAGGGCGTCGAGGCCGAGCGGCTGCCCTTCGCCGACGACTTCTTCGACGTCATCGTGCTGTGGAACGTCATCGAGTTCTTCATGCGGCCGGACGCCGATCTCGCGGAGATCGGCCGCGTCCTCAGCCCGGGCGGGCGCATCGTGGTCCGCACGCAGAACGAGCCCTTTCACCTGACCGCCTACCGCCTCCACCGTCTGTTCGAATGGCTGCCGGCGTCGCACGCCTACCTCGGCCGCAGCTACGTCTTTCATCCGCTGCTCTGGAGTCGGCGGACGCTTTCCGATGCCCTGGCCCGCGCCGGCTTCGTCGACATCGTGGTGGCGAACAGCGCGCCCACCGCTGGTGATCCCTATGGGGTAGGCCCGCGCCGGGAAGCCATCGTCCAGGCCGGCAAGTGGATCCTCGATCGTGCTGCGCGTGTGGTCGCCCGCCTCTCAGGTGGCGCCTGGCTCATCGGAGCCTCGATGACCGCCGTGGCCAGGAAGCCCGAGTGATGCGTCACGACGGTCTCCGTGCCTGGGCCGGCGTGATCGGCGTCGCCGTGCTCGCCCTCGTGATTCCGACGCCCGCGCCCGCGCGTGAACAAGTGGCGGCCGTGCTCCACGTCCACTCCGACTTGACCACCGGTGACCTGCCGCTCGACGAGGTCGCGCGTATCGCCGAGTCGAGCGGGCTCTCGGCCATCTTCCTGGCCGAGAACTATCTCCTGCGCG
Organism: Candidatus Rokuibacteriota bacterium; assembly: GCA_003220615.1. Taxonomy (GTDB): domain Bacteria; phylum Methylomirabilota; class Methylomirabilia; order Rokubacteriales; family CSP1-6; genus 40CM-68-15. The sequence goes on along the minus strand of QHTB01000133.1, from coordinate 56,940 downwards.
TGGAGTACGGGCTCCCGCCGTTCCGTGCGCTGACGCGCGTGACCAAGGAAGAGACCAGCGTCCTCGGCGGCGCGGGAACCACGCAATTCCTCGAGCGCGTGGCGGCCACCCGCCGGAATTACCCGCGCATGCTCATCGTGCCGGGCGTCGAGGTGATGCCGCACTACTTCTGGACGGGCTCACCGGCCAGCCTCTCCATGACGCTCCACAACGTCCAGAAGAATCTGCTGGTGTTCGGCATCAGCGATCCGAAGAAGCTGTCGTCGCTCGCCGCCACCGGCAACCGCTACGAGTCACGCTATAGCTGGCAATCGCTGGCCGACGTCACCCCCGCGCTGCTGGTCATCCCCGGCCTCGTGCTGCTGCGACGCAAGCGCCGTGAGCACCGGCGCTTCGGGCGCACGATCGTCGTGGTGTGGCGGCGGCGCTGGGGGTTGGGCCTCGTGCTGCTCGCCGTCGGCCTTTTCGCCGTCGTGCGGGGCTGGCCCTTCACCGTGGATCGCTATCCGCCCTGGCAGGATGCCGGCCTCGAGCCGTATCAGACGTTGATCGACCAGGTCGATCGCCTCGGCGGCGCGAGCATGTGGTCGTTCCCGGAAACGGCGGACGTCGGCCAGCGTCACGTGGGCCCCGTGCAGGTGTCGTGGCTGACGGAGCCCTATCCCGACGACCTCCTGCGCACGTTCCGGTATACGGCCTTCGGCGCCGTGTACGAGCAGCCGACGCGTTTCACCGAGCCCGGGCTCGGCTGGGACCGCATGCTCGGGCAATACGTGCGCGGAGAGCGGAGCCGTCCAGCGTGGGGGGTCGCGGAGTCGGGATTCCACGGCCTCGCCCGAGGCAAGCGCCTCGGCCCGGTGCGGACGGTGTTTCTCGTCGACGAGCGCTCCGAGGCGGCGCTGCTCGACGCGCTCAAGCGCGGGCGACTCTACGCCGTCCGCCGACCCCCCGAGGTGGCGCTGGTGCTCTCCGACTTCTCGATCGCCGCGGCCACGGCGACGGCGGCGTCGGGTGAGACGCTGCGCGTTCCCGAGAGCACGCGCGTGGCCGTCAGCGTCGGCGTCACGAGCAGCAACGGCGGGAGCCATCCGCTGCGTGTCACGCTCGTGCGGAACGGCGCCGCGGTGGAGACGTGGGCCGGTCAGACACCGTTCACGGCCGTTCACGAGGAGACGTTCGACGGCACCCCGCTCTTTTTCCGCATGGAGGCGCGTTCGGGCGCGGTCCACCAGCTCCTCACGAATCCCGTCTTCGTGAGAAAGCCGTGAAGGTCGCCATCCATCAGCCGCACTACCTGCCGTGGCTCGGCTACCTGGCCAAGTGGGCTGAAGCCGACGTGTTCGTCTTCCTCGACACCGTGCAGTTCGAAAAGAACGGCTGGCAGAATCGCAATCGGATCAAGACGGCCGCCGGGCCGCAGTGGCTCACGGTGCCGGTGCGGGCACGGCTGGGGACGGCGATCGCGGACGTGGCGATCGACACGGCCCAGCCGTGGGCGCGGCGGCATCTGCGCGCCATCGAGCTGGCCTACCGCCGTGCCGCGGGCTGGGCCGGCTACGGCGAAGACCTCCGCGCCTTCTACTCCAGGCCCTGGGGGGAGCTGGCGGCGCTCGCCGTGGCGAACGCGCGCTGGCTGGCCAGCGCGCTCGGTATCGCGACGCCATCTCGGCTCGCGTCGGAGCTGACGGTGACGGCGACCGACCCGACCGAGCGCCTCGTCGAGATCTGCCGGGCCGTCGGTGGGACGACCTATCTGGCCGGTCGGGACGGCGTCCAGTACATGGACCTCAAGCGGTTTCGGCACGCCGGGCTCGAGGTCCGCGCTCAGGCCTACGAGCCTCCGATCTACCCCCAGCTCCACGGCCCATTCGTGCCGGCTCTCTCAGGACTCGACCTGCTGCTGAGCAACCCTCTGAGCGCGCTGGCGATTCTGCGCCGCGGTGACACCTGGGCCCCGCTCGGTCCGTGATGGTCGAGGCCGCCATGAAATCTGCGGGGGCCTCCGGGGCGCCGACGTATGATGAAAAAACGTCCCCATGAACGTCCTCGCCATCGGGGCCCATCCCGACGACATCGAATACGGCTGCGGTGGCACGCTGACGCTGTATGCGCAGCGAGGTCACGACGTCTATCTCTTCGTCGCCTCCGATGGCTCACTCGGCGGCGACGCCGCCATGCGCGAGCGCGAGCAGGACGAATCGACGCTGGTGATCGGTGCGCAGCGGGTCTTCTGGGGCGGCTACCGCGACACCGAGGTGCCCTACAACCGCGAGCTGATCGTGCGGCTGGAAGCGGTCATCCGCGACACCCGGCCGTCGATGATCTTCGTGAACTATCCCGACGACACGCACCAGGATCATCGCAACCTGGCCCAGGCCGCGGTGTCGGCGACGCGCTACGTCCCCAACTTCCTCTTCTTCGAGGTTCCGTCCACCCAGCATTTCACGCCGAACTGCTATACCAACATCGAGAAGGTGCTGGACCGGAAACTCGCGTGCCTGGAGGCCCATCGCTCGCAGGTGGCCAAGACCAACATCGAGGACCTGACGATCCTCGAGCTGGCCGTCTCCTGCGCGAACTTTCGTGGGATCCAGGCGCGCGTGAAGTACGCGGAGGCGTTCCAGTCGGTCCGGCTGTTGCTGGACATTTGATCCCGCACTCGCGACCCACCCTCGTCGAGGAGGATGCGCTGGCGGTCGCCCGCATCGTCCGCGGCGGCGGCCTCGCCCAGGGCCCCGAGGTCGCGGGCCTCGAGCGTGCGCTCGCCGAGCGTCTCGGCACCGAGGACGCGGCGGCGGTCGCGTCCGGAAGTGTGGCGCTCGAGCTGGCCCTGCGCGGGCTCGGGATCGACACCGGCGACGAGGTTCTCATCCCGTCCTACGTGTGCGACGCGCTTCACCATGCCGTCACCCGCTGCGGCGGCGTGCCCGTGCTCGTCGATGCCGATCCCGCGACGCTATCGCTCTCTGCTCTCGACGCCAAGCGTCGCATCACGCCGCGCACGCGCGCCGTGATCGTGCCTCACGCCTTCGGTCTGGCTGCCGATATCGACGCGTTCGCGCCGCTCGGCGTGCCGATCGTGGAGGACTGCGCCCAGGCGCTCGGCGCCGTCAGCACGGGCCGGCCGGTGGGCAGCCGCGGCCAGGCCGCCGTGTGCTCCTTCTACGCGACGAAGCTGCTCACCACCGGTGAAGGGGGCCTCGTGGGTGGGCCGCGCGCGCTGGTGGAGGGCGTGCGCGCGGCGCGCGACTACGACGAGCACGTCGACCTCGCTCCACGGTTCAACGCCAAGCTCACCGATCTGCAGGCGGCGCTCGGGCGCAGTCAGCTCGCGCGGTTCCACGGGTTCCTCACCCGCCGGCGAGCGATCGCGGCGCGCTATCGGGTCCGGCTGGCGGGCCTGCCCTGCCGACTGCCGGCCGACACCGGTGGCCGTCACGTGTACCATCGCTTCGTGATCGAGATCGAGCGTCCAGTCGATCAGGTCATTGCGGAGCTCGAGCGTCGAGGCATCGCGGCCCGGCGCCCAGTCTTCCGGCCGATCCATCGCGCCCTCGGCCTCGGCGGCTATCCCGAGGCCGAGCGCCTGTGGGCGCGCGCGCTCTCGCTGCCCTGCTACCCCTCGCTGAGTGACGCCGACGTGGATACGGTCGCGGCCGCGCTCACGGCGGCGCTCGAAGAGTAATGGAACGCGTCGCGGCGCTGTGGGTCGGCGGCACGTCGGAAGTCACGCTGGGAGCGGCGCGTCTGGTGATCGTGCTGGCGTTGCTGGCGCCGCCCACGCGCCACTGGTTCCTCGACGCCGGTTTTCGCTGGTCCTACATCGTCGTCGTCGCCTTCACCGTGTCGCTGTTCCTCGTGCCCCTCGTGCGGCGCTATGCGATCTGGCGCGAGGTCCTCGACCAGCCGGCGGCGCGCAAGGTTCACATGGTGGCCACGCCGCTGCTCGGTGGTGCCGGCGTCTATCTCGCGTTCGCCATCACCGTGCTCGCGAACTTCCACTTCTCCATGACGCTGAAAGGTGTCGCCCTCGGCGCCTCGGTCGTCGTGGCGCTGGGCATCCTCGACGACGTCGCCGATCTGCCCGCCTGGGTGAAGCTGCTCGGCCAGATCGGCGGGGCCTCGCTCGCCATGCTCTACGGTGTGGTCCTCTCGGTGGCGCCGTCCTGGTGGCCGGGCGCCGTGGTGATCAACATCGTGCTGACGCTGCTGTGGTTCCTCACCGTGACGAATGCCGTGCAGTTCCTGGACGGCATGGATGGTTTGGCCGCCGGGCTCGGGGTCATCGCCGGACTCTTCTTCTCGATCTCCGCGCTCCAGACCAACCAGCGGTATCTGATGTTCCTCGCCGGCGCGCTCGTCGGGGCCTGCCTCGGCTTCCTGCCCTACAACTTTCGCCCGGGCGGCGCGCGCATCTTCCTCGGAGACAGCGGCGCGTCGTTCATCGGCTTCACGCTGGCCGGGCTGGCCGTCATGGGCGAATGGGCCGACAACGATCCGTTGATCGCGCTGTTCACGCCGACGCTGATCCTCGGCGTGCCGCTGTTCGACATCGCCTTCGTGGGCGTCGCCCGCGTGGTGACCGGGAAAGTCGCCTCGCTGCACGAGTGGCTCGCCTACACGGGCAAGGACCACATCCATCACCGCTTCGCGGCGCTCGGGCTGACGCGACCGCAGAGCGTGCTGCTCATCTACTTCATCTCGGCGACGCTCGGGCTCTCGGCGATGCTGCTGGAGAACGCCACCACGCGGGAAGCGGCCCTCGTCCTCTCACAGGCGGCCTGCGTCCTCGCCATCGTCGCGATCCTGGAATCCGTCGGCCGCGGGCGCCCCGACTGATGCTCAGTCGACGGCGTCTTTCCGGCCGGCTGCGCGCCGTGCTCGAGCTCGACGATCCGCCGCCGCGCATCGCGCTGGCCCTGGCCGTCGGAGTCTTCGTGGGCTGTACACCGTTCGTCGGCGTGCAGACGCTCCTGTCGCTGGTGATCGCGCTCGCGTTCCGGCTCAATCGCGCGGCCACGATTGCCGGGACGTGGCTGAACCTTCCCTGGCTGATGCCGCTGGTGTACGGCGCCGCCTTCAAGATCGGCACGCTCCTCGTACCCGATCCCGACGGCCTTCGCCGCGCCTGGCTCAACTACCTCGTCGAGCATCCGGGCGGGCTGCGCTGGAGCGACCTGGGCGCACTGGTCGAGCACCTCTCGATCCCGCTGCTCGTCGGAACGACGGTGGTGGGGGGCGTCGCCGCGCTCGTGACGTACGTGATCGCACTGTCGGCGCTACGCGCGATGCGGCGGCGGAAAGTGCAGGTGGGCGAACGGCGAGCCGCCTGAGGCGGCGGTATGATGGATGTGAAGGAGCCAGCCCTCATGACCGTACGCAAGGGTGTCTTCCCCGCCGCCGGCCTCGGCACGCGCTTCCTGCCCGCCACCAAGGCCCAGCCGAAAGAGATGCTGCCGCTGGTCGACAAGCCGATGATCCAGTACGTCGTCGAAGAGGCGGTCGCCTCCGGCCTGAGCGAGATCATCATCGTGACCGGACGGAACAAGCGCGCGATCGAGGACCACTTCGACGCCGCCTTCGAGCTCGAGTACTACCTGAACGACCGCGGCAAGATGGACGAGCTGGCCCAGATCAAGACGATCTCCGAGCTGGCATCAGTTTGCTACGTTCGGCAGAAGGAGCCGCTCGGGCTCGGTCACGCCATCCTGTGCGCGCGCTCGCTCGTCGGCGACGAGCCGTTCGGCGTCTTCCTGGGCGACGACATCATCGGCTTCGCCGACTCGCCCTGCATGCGGCAGCTCCTCGACGTCTTCGAGCGGCACCGTGGATCGGTCATCGCCGTCGAGCGCGTGCCGCGCGATCGCATCCACCAGTACGGCGTCATCGCCGGGCGGCCCATCGCCGATGCGGGCGGCGCCCGCGTCTACGAGATCAGCGATCTCGTCGAGAAGCCTCGCGCCGAGGAGGCGCCCTCCGACCTGGCGATCATCGGCCGGTACGTGCTGACGCCCGACATCTTCGGCATCCTGGCCGAGACGGCCCCCGACCGCCGCGGCGAGATCCAGCTCACCGACGGCCTGCGTCGCCTGCGCCAGCGCCGGCCCATGTACGCCGTCGAGTTCGAGGGTAAACGCTTCGACACCGGTGACAAGCTCGGCTTTCTCAAGGCGACGGTGGAGTTCGCGCTCGCCCGGCCCGACCTCGCAGACGACTTTCGCGCCTATCTGAAGGGCCTCAATATCTGACAGGGCACGAGAATCCCCCCTCGCGCTCCCCCGGCATGCTCCGACGCGACGACGCGCCGCGCCTCATCGTCCGCGCCGTGAGAGTCGCGACTTGGCGTCAATCAAGCGCGGGGTGCGCGCTCGCGTTGACTTGATCGGCGCGTTCTGTCAAAATTTCCGCTAAGTTTGGGCCCGCTATGACCATGCCGAGGCGCCCGTTCCACACCGCATCCGACGCCGAGATCAAGCGCGGCGACGTTTCGGACGTGTACTTCGAGCGGACGGTCGAGATCCTCCGGCACCGCAATGACCGCAAGCGCGTGAAGGCCGAGGTCTACGTCAAGAGCCTCCCCGACGACTGGCAGTGGGGCGTCCTGGCCGGCATCCACGAGGCCGCGGCGCTGCTCGAAGGTGTGCCGGTCACGGCGCGCGCGATGGACGAGGGCACGCTCTTTGGTCCGTACCAGCCGGTGCTGACGCTCGAGGGCACCTACGTCGAGTGGGCGCGGTACGAGACGGCCCTGCTCGGCCTGATCTGCCAGGCCTCCGGCATCGCCACCAAGGCGGCCCGTTGCAAGAAGGCGGCGGGTGAGCGGCAGGTCATCTCGTTCGGCGCCCGCCGCATGCACCCGACTATCGCGCCCATGATCGAGCGCAACGCCTTCATCGGCGGCTGCGACGGCGTGGCCGTGACCAAGTCGGCCGAGCTCATCGATGCTGATCCGATGGGGACGATCCCGCACTCGCTGGTGTTGATGGTCGGTGACACGGTGGAGGCGCTCCGCGCGTTCCACGAGGTCATCGACGCCAAGGTCCGCCGGGTGGCCCTCATCGACACGCTGCAGGACGAGAAGTTCGAGGCCATCCGCGTCGCCGAGGCCCTCGGGGGCGATCTCTACGCCGTCCGCCTCGATACGCCGTCTTCCAGGCGCGGCGACTTCTTCCGCATCATCCAGGAAGTGCGGTGGGAGCTCGATATCCGCGGCTATGGCCACGTGAAGATCATCGCGTCGGGCGGAGTGGACGAGTACGAGATCCTGCATCTCAACCCCGTGGTCGATGCCTACGGCGTCGGGACGTCGATCGCCAACGCGCCCGTGCTCAACTTCGCGCTCGACATCATGGAGATCGAGGGACGGCCCATGGCGAAGCGCGGCAAGTGGTCGGGAGCGAAGGACGTGCTTCGCTGCCGCGCGTGCCACGCCACCGTCGTGGTTCCCGCCGGGCGCGCGCCCGCTCCGTGCTCATGCGGCGAAGGCTGGGAACCGTTGCTGCGGCCGCTCGCGACCGACGGCCGCGTCGTCCGCGATCTGCCACCGCCGCGCACGATCCGTGACCACGTGCTGGAGCAGCTCGGGGCGGTACCGCTGGACACGATCCGCCGTGAGGCCGTTCGCCGGGACTATTGATGCCCCGTAACATCCTGGACGACATCGTCCGCGACAAGCGCGACGAGCTCCGGCGGCGGCAACAGGCGACGCCGCTGGCCTCGTTGGAGGCGCGCTGCCGAGATCTGCCGCCCGCGCGGGACTTCGAGGAAGCGCTGCGGCCACGAGCCACCGGCGTGGGGTTGATCGCCGAGGTGAAGAAGGCGTCCCCCTCACGGGGCACGCTGGCGCCGACACTCGACCCGGTCGCCCTCGCCACCACCTACGCCCGTCACGGCGCCGACGCCATCTCGGTGCTGACCGACGAGAAGTATTTCCACGGTCATCTCGATCTGCTCGACGCCATCCGCGGCGCCGTGCCCGTACCGCTCCTGCGCAAGGACTTCACGCTGGCCGAGTACCAGCTCTGGGAGTCGCGCGCTGCCGGCGCCGACGCGGTGCTGTTGATCGTGTCGATCCTCGAAGCATCCGAGCTGCGAGACCTGCTCCAGGCCGCCAAGGGCGTCGGGCTGGCCGCCCTGGTGGAGTGTCACACCGTGGGCGAGCTGGAGACCGCGCTGGCCGTCGGCGCCCGCGTCGTCGGCATCAACAACCGTGACCTGACGACGTTCAACACGCGGATCGAGACGACGCTCGAGCTGCTGCCCCGGATTCCCCCGGGCCACATCGTCGTCAGCGAGAGCGGGTTCTTCACCGGCGACCAGGTGAAGCGTGTGGCTGTGGCCGGAGCCCACGCCGTGCTGGTGGGCGAGGCGCTCGTCACGGCGTCCGACGTCCCGGCAAAGATCCGCGAGCTGCGAGCGGTCGAGGCGGCGGGGGCTGTGGACGCTTCGAGTCACTCCGCGCAAACCCTGGGGGCTGTGGACGCGTCGAGTCACGCCGCGCGAACCGGGGGGGAAATGGGGGGGGCGTCTCGCCCCCCCCATTGTTCATGATCCGCGTCAAGGTCTGCGGCATCACGAATCTCCGGGACGCGATGACCGCCGTGGATGCCGGCGCCGATGCGCTCGGCTTCATCTTCGTGGAGAAGACGCCACGCTTCGTCACGCCCGAGCAGGCGACCCCCATCATCCGGCGGCTGCCGCCGTTCGTCACGCCGGTGGGAGTCTTCTGGGATCATTCCGCCGGCCACGTCAAGGCCGTCTCCGAGGCGTGCGGGCTGCGGGCGCTCCAGTTCCACGGCCAGGAAACGCCCGAGGACCTCGCCGACTACACGCTGCCCGTCATCAAGACGATCAAGCTCCCCCCGGCCTCGACGATCGAGGGGCTGCCCGAGTACCGCGTGCGCGAGCTGAGCGAAGTGTTGCGATACCAGCACGTCGGCGCGGCAATCTTGCTCGACAGCGCCGCGCGCTGGAGCGAGGGGGAAACGCGCGAGCCGATCGAGTGGCACCTGGCCCGGCGCGTCGACGCGAACCGCGTGCGGATCATCCTGTCGGGGGGACTCAATCCCGACAACGTGGCTCGCGCGATCGAGATCGTTCGACCGTACGCGGTCGACGTCAACTCTGGCGTGGAGAGCGAGCCCGGCACCAAGGACCCGGCGAAGGTCCGGCGCTTCCTGGCCGAGGCGAGGCGAGTCGGATGACCGCGGCACGCCAGCGCGCGCTCCCCGATGCCGGAGGCCATTTCGGTCGCTTCGGTGGCCGCTTTGTTCCCGAGACCCTCATGGCGCCGCTCGTCGAGCTGACCAAGGCGTACGAGTCCGCGCGGCGCGATGGCCGCTTCCGAGCCGAGCTGGCGACGCTGCTGCGCGACTACGCCGGCCGGCCCACGCCGCTCTACTTCGCCCGTCACCTCTCCGAGCACGTCGGCGGCGCGCGCATCTATCTCAAGCGCGAGGATCTCTGCCACACCGGCGCCCACAAGATCAACAACGTGCTGGGGCAGGGGCTGCTCGCCGCGCGCATGAAGAAGGGCCGGCTCATCGCGGAGACCGGCGCGGGCCAGCACGGCGTGGCCACGGCGACGGCGGCCGCGCTCCTGGGCCTCGAGTGCGAGGTCTACATGGGGGCTGAGGACGTCGAGCGCCAGGCCCTGAACGTCTTCCGCATGCGCCTGCTCGGCGCCAAGGTCACGCCGGTCGAGACCGGGAGCCGCACGCTGAAGGACGCGATCAACGAGGCGCTGCGTGACTGGGTGACCAACGTCCGCACGACGTACTATCTCCTCGGCTCGGCGCTCGGCCCGCATCCCTATCCGGTGATGGTGCGCGACTTCCACGCCGTCATCGGAAAAGAAGCGCGCGGTCAGGCGCGCAAGATGATCGGGCGCCTGCCCGACGTGTTGATCGCCTGTGTGGGGGGCGGTTCCAACGCCATCGGCCTCTTCCATCCGTTCATCGGCGACCGTCGCGTCCGCATCATCGGGGTCGAGGCGGGAGGGCATGGTGTCGCGAGCGGCCAGCACGGCGCCAGCCTCAGCGCGGGCCGGGTCGGCGTGCTCCACGGCTGCATGACGTACCTGCTCCAGAGCGACGACGGACAGATCGCCACCGCGCACTCGATTTCCGCGGGCCTCGATTATCCGGGCGTCGGCCCCGAGCACGCCTACTACAAGGACAGTGGCCGCTTCGAGTTCGTCTCGATCACCGACGAGGAAGCGCTCGAAGGCTTTCAGGCCCTGGCCCGCCTGGAGGGCATCATGCCGGCGCTCGAATCGGCTCACGCGGTCGCCTATGCCGTCCAGCTCGCGAAGACGTTGCCGCGAACGAAGGCGATCGTCGTGGGCCTGTCCGGGCGGGGCGACAAGGACGTCCAGGTCGTGGCCAAGGCGCTCGGCCGGAGCGCGCCGTGAGTCGACTCGACGCGACGTTTACGCGGTTGCGGGCGCGTGGTGAGCGTGCGCTGGTGGCCTACTTCACGGCTGGCGATCCGTCGCTCGAAGCCACGGGCCGACTCGTGGTTGAGGCCGAGCGCCGCGGCGCCGACGTCGTCGAGCTGGGTGTGCCGTTCTCCGATCCGCTCGCCGACGGGCCTGTCATCCAGCGGGCCGCCCAGCGTGCGCTCGCCGGCGGCACGTCGATGATCCGCGTGTTCGAGCTGGTGAAGTCGCTGCGCGCCGACGTACGAGCCCCCATCGTGCTCCTCACGTACTACAACCCGGTGCTCCAGTTCGGCTTGCCGGCGTTCGCGGAAACCGCCGCCAAGGTCGGCGTGGACGGCGTCATCGTCGCCGACCTGCCCCCCGAAGAGGCGGCGCCGCTGGCCACCGAAGCAGCCCGGGTCGGGCTCGACGTCATCCATCTCGTCGCTCCCACCTCCACGCGGGATCGCCTGCGCGTGATCGCGCGGGCGAGTCGAGGCTTCGTCTATCTCGTGTCGATCACCGGCGTGACGGGTGAGCGGGCCGACGTCGGGCGGGGTATCGAAGAGCAGATCCGTGCGCTGCGGCTGGTGACGACGAAGCCCATCTGCGTCGGCTTCGGCATCGGCCGTCCCGAGCAGGTCGCGTCGATCGGAAAACTGGCCGATGGCGTCATCGTCGGCTCGGCGATCGTGCGCGTGGTCGAGGAGCACGCCTCCTCGCCCGCGCTCGTGTCGAAGGTCGGGGACTTCATCGCTGCGCTCAAGGCGCCGCTGCGCGCGCCGGGGAGCTGATCAGTGGTCTGGTTCCGTCGCAAGGACGAGCCTGCCGAGGCGAAGGGCAAGAAGGTCGTCATCGCCGAGGGCCTGTGGATCAAGTGCGACTCCTGCAAGGAGATCGTGTACCGCGCCGAGGTGGAGCGGGCGGGTCGCGTGTGTCCGAAGTGTCGCTACGCGTTCCGGATCACCGCGCATGAGCGCATCGCCCAGCTCATCGACCACGGCACGTTCGAGGAGCGCGACGGCGGCGTCGTGCCTGCCGATCCGCTCGGCTTCAAGGACACGAAGCGGTACCGCGACCGTGTGCGGGCGGCGCGCGAGAAGACCGGCACGACGGAGGCTGTCGTCACCGGCGTCGGCCGGGTGGGCGGCTTTTCGGTCGTGGTGGCCGCCTTCGAGTTCGCGTATCTCGGCGGCAGCATGGGCTCGGCCGTGGGCGAGAAGCTCACGCGGGCGATCGAGCTCGCGGTCGCCAAGCATCTGCCCGTCATCATCGTGTCGGCGTCCGGGGGCGCCCGCATGCAGGAGGGCATCCTCTCGCTGATGCAGATGGCGAAGACCTCGGCCGCTCTCCAGCGGCTCGGCGAGCAACGGCTGCCCTACATCTCGCTGCTCACCGATCCCACGACCGGCGGCGTCACCGCCAGCTTCGCGATGCTGGGGGACGTGATCCTGGCCGAGCCGCGCGCGCTCATCGGCTTCGCCGGCCCACGCGTGATCGCCGAGACGATCCGCCAGCCGTTGCCCGACGGCTTCCAGCGTTCCGAGTTCCTCCTCGAGCACGGCCAGCTCGACCTCATCGTCGAGCGCGGCCAGCTCCGGGACACGCTCCGCCGCCTGCTCTCGTTCTTCGCGGATCAGCCGACGTCCTCCGGATGACCTACGCCGAGGCGGTTGCCCGGCTGCTCGCCCTTCGCGGCGGCGAGCACGCGGGCATGCGGCCGGGGCTCGAGCGTATCGAAGGGCTACTGGCCGCGCTTGGCCATCCCGAAGAGCGATTCACGATCGCGCAGGTCGGCGGCACCAACGGCAAGGGCTCGACCTCGGCCTTGCTGGCCGCGATGCTGAAGGCGGCCGGTCGCCGTGTCGGCCTCTACACCTCGCCCCACCTGGTCTCCTTTCGCGAGCGGATCCGTGTGGACGGCGAGCCGATCACGCCGGACGCCGTGGTGGACGGCGTGGACGCGCTGGGCACGCTCGTCGCCCGTTTCGACGCGACGATGTTCGAAGCAACCACGGCGCTCGCCCTCGACCACTTCGCGCGCGAGTCCGTGGACGTCGCGGTCCTCGAGGTCGGGATGGGTGGCCGGCTCGACGCGACGACGGTCGGCGTCCCGGCCGTGACCGTGCTGACCCGCATCGATCGCGACCACGAGGCCTACCTCGGCACGACCCTCACGGCCATCGCCGGCGAGAAGGCGGCCATCATTCGTGGCGGCCTCGCCGTCTCGGCCGCACAACACGCCGAGGTCGAGTCCGTCGTGGTCCGCCACGCGGCAGTGGCTCGCGTTCCGTTGCTCCTCGAGGGCCGCGACCTCCACGTCGGCGTCCACGAGCGGAGCGTCAAGGGACAGGTGATCACCTGCGCCGGCCCGGAGTGGAGGTTGCCGGACGCACATCTCGGCTTGCTCGGAAGCTACCAGCCATCGAACGCGCTCGTCGCCGTGGCGGCCGCCCGCCACCTCGACGCCGGCGAGAGCGCGATCCGCGACGGCCTCGCCCGCGCGCGCTGGCCTGGACGCTTCCAGGTGGTGCCGGGGCGACCGACACTCGTGCTCGACGGCGCTCACAATCCGTCCGGCGCGCGGGCGCTCGCCGCCTCGCTGCGCGACGTGTTCGGCGAGACCCCCATCACGCTCGTCCTCGGCGTGTCGGCCGACAAGGACACCGCCGCCATCCTCGCCGCCCTGGCCCCGGTGGCCACGCGCATCGTCCTGACCCGGGCCGCTCACCCGAGGGCCGCCGATCCCCAGTCGCTGCCCGCGGTCGGCCAGGTGACGCACTCCTCGGCCGAGGCCCTAGACGTGGCCATGCGGGACGCCCGCACCCCCATCGTTTGTGTTGCCGGCTCGCTCTTCCTCGTGGGGGAAGTCCTCGCTCACCTCGGCGGCGGGGGCGATAACCCTTGCCCCGTCGAAAAGCGGGCTGATAGCATAGGGCCCCTTTTTTCGTGAGGACTTTCGGCACACTTGATCGAGCATATGCGATCCGCCGCGATCATCTTCACCGGCCTGCTCATGGCCGGTCACGCGCTTCGTCCCCCACCGGCCGTGGGGCAGGGGACGACCGCCACCGTGACCACGCCGAGCGGTGACGTGACGATCCTCGCCGATCGGCTCGAGGAGGTCGCCGCCGACAACCTCATCATTGCGACCGGCAACGTCGAGATCACCAAGGGAACGGCCCGATTGCTGGCCGACCGTGTCGAGATCAACCGCGAGACCGGCGCCGCGGTGGCCGAGGGCCGTGCCCTCCTCTACGACGGCATCGACCGTCTCGTCGGCGAGCGCATCGAGTACAACCTCAAGTCGGGGACGGGGGTCGTCTACGAGGCGCGCGGCAGCGTCTCGCCGTACTACCGCATCGACGGCGAGCGGATGGAGCGGCTCGGGGAGAGCCGGTACCACGTGCGCCGCGGCGTGTTCACCACCTGCGAATCGGACCCCCCGGCGTGGTCGTTCCGCTTCCGCGAAGCCGACGTGGACCTCGAGGAAGGGCTCGTCGGCAGGGGCGCGGCCTTCTGGGTCGACAGCATCCCGCTGCTCCCCGTGTTCCCGTTCTTCGCGGCCGCCATCCGGCGCGAGCGCCAGACCGGGTTCCTGTTCCCGCGCTTCGGCTCCTCCAGCTTCAAGGGCGCCTTCCTCGAGTTGCCCTTCTACTGGGCCATCGCCGACAACGTGGACGCCACGGTCACGCTGAGCGAGTACACGAAGCGCGGGACGGGGGGCTCGGCCGAGGCCCGCTACATCATCTCGGACACCGCGCGTGGCAACGCCGCCGGGTTCTTCGTGAAGGAATACAACGTGAACGAGACGGGAACCAACCACGACGACAACCGTGGTTTCTGGCGGTTCCAGCACACCGCCCTGCTGGGGCCGGGCCTCGTCTTCAAGGCCGACATCAACGGCGCCAGCGACGACCAGCTCCTGCGCGACTACGGCGACGCGCTGTACCAGCGCAGCGCGCAGCGTTTGGACTCCAACATCTTCCTGACGTGGACGACTCAGAACTGGAACGTCGTCGGCAACCTGTACTGGTACCAGGACCTCACCACGCCGGTGCCGATCGAGTTGAATCGGCTCCCCGAGATCACCGTCGTCCGCAACCGCACCCCGATCCCCGGCCTGCCCGGGTTCCTGTGGGACTTCGATAGCCAGGTCACGAACGTCGTCCGCGACATCGGCTCCGAAGGCGCGCGCGTCGACGTCCACTCGCGCGTCACGCGGCCCGTCAGCGTGTTCGGCTTCTTCACCGTGTCGCCATTCGTGGGCGGCCGCGTCACCGCCTACGACAAGACCGTGACGGGCGTGCGCACCGGCCTGGACGGAGTGACCGTGGAGACGGTGAACAACGACCCCCGGGTGCGCACGCTGGTGGAGACGGGCGCCGACTTCGAGGCGCGCGCGGCCCGCGTCTATGACATCGGCGGCCGGAACAACGTCGACGCGGCGCTCCACTCGATCGAGCCCCACGTCAACTACACCTCGATCCAGGGCAATCACTTCACCAAGTTGCCGAACTGGGGCAGCCCCCTCGACGTCATTCCCCACACGAGCCTGTTGACCTACTCGCTGATCAACCGCGTGCGCCTGCGCACGATCGCGCCCGAGGGCACCGAGGCGCAGCGGTGGGAGTTCCTGCGCTTCACGGTCGGCCAGACCTACGACTTCCTCAACGACAGCCGGCCGTTCGGCAATATCGCGGGTGAGCTCATCGTCGATCCCTCGCGGATCGTGAGATTCCGGGGCGAGACGAGCCTGAGCCCATACGAGAGCGGCTTCCAGACGGGCACCACCGACATCGCCCTGACCCTGCCCGCCGTCACGGCCTCCGTGGGCACGCGTTACAACAGGTCCGACCAGACCAACTTCTTTCAGGGCAGCGTGACCGCGGACCTGACGCGCTGGGCCACCGGCCGGTTCATCACGAACTGGGATCTTCACACCGACACCTTCGTCGAGAATCGCTACGGCGTGGATTTCAAGTACCAGTGCTGGGCCTTCAGCATCGAGTACGTCCAGCGCAGCACGCGGGGGGACGAGCTTCGGTTCGCGGTCAACCTGCTCGGGCTGGGCGCGCCGATCACGACCGGGACCGGCATCGGCGCGCTCACCGGTGCGACCGGACAGCCCACGGCGGGCAAGATCCGATGATTCCCTTCCTCGACCTCACGCGCCAGCACGCCGCGCTGCGCGCCGAGCTCATGGACGCCGCCGGCCGCGTCCTCGATTCCGCACGCTTCATCCTCGGGCCCGAGGGCGAGGCGCTCGAGCAGGATTTGGCCAAGCACGTGGGGGTCGCTCACGCGATCGGCGTCGCGTCGGGCACCGACGCGCTTCGGCTCGCGCTGGCCGCGGTGGGCGTGGGCCCCGGCGACGAGGTGATCACGACCGCGTTCTCGTTCGTCGCCTCCGCCTCGACCATCGTGATGGCGGGGGCGACGCCGGTGTTCGTCGACATCGATCCCGCCACCTTCGCGCTCGAGGCCGAGGGCGTCGCGCGGGCCATCACGCCGCGCACGCGGGCCATCGTCCCCGTCCACCTCTACGGTCACGCGGCTGCCATCGACCGCATCGCCGAGCTGGGCCGCACTCACGGCGTGGCCGTGATCGAGGACGCCGCTCAGGCGATCGGCGCCACCTACGCGGGGCGCCCGCTCGGGGCCTGGGGCGACGCCGCCTGCCTGTCGTTCTATCCCACCAAGAACCTCGGCGCCTGCGGTGACGCCGGCATGATCCTGACGAACCGCAGTGACCTGGCCGAGCGGCTACGCCGCCTGCGCCATCACGGTGACGGCGGGCGCTATCGCCACCTCGAGCTCGGCTATTCGAGCCGGCTCGACGACCTTCAGGCCGCGCTTCTCCGGGTGAAGCTCGGACGGCTCGAGGCGTGGACGGCGGCGCGGCGGCGAATCGCCGCCCGCTACCACGACGCGCTCGCCGGGCTGCCGCTGACGCTGCCGATCGAGCGTGAACCGGCCCGCCACGTCTATCATCTATATACGATCCGGCATCGACAGCGTGACGCGCTGGCCAAGGCGCTGGTCCAGCTCGGTGTCGGCACGGCGGTCCACTATCCGATTGCGGTTCCCGGCCAGCCGATGTTCGGACTGCCCGCTGAGCGCCAGTGGCCCGAGGCCGCGCGGGCGTCACGGGAAGTTCTGTCGCTCCCGTGCTACGCGGAGCTCACCGACGACGAGGTGAATCAGGCGACGCGGGCGGTGCGGACCGCGTGCGAGGGACTATGACCACGGAGCGGGAAGATCGGAAGGTGGTCGAGGCGCTGCGGGAGCGCCTGGCTGCGTCGCCGATCGTGGGCGTGATCGGGCTCGGCTACGTGGGGCTGCCGCTGGCCGTGGCCTTCGCGGAATCCGGCGCGACGGTGCTGGGCGTGGACCTCGATCCGCGGCGCGTGGCGAACATCACGGCCGGCAAGAGCTTCATCGAGGACGTGCCGAGCGACACGCTGTCCGCGCTGGTCAGGGCCGAGCGCTTGACCGCCCACAGCGGCGTCGAGCCGCTCAAGGACGCCGACGCCGTCATCATCTGCGTGCCCACACCGCTCGGGAAATCGAAGGAGCCCGACATCTCCTTCATCGTTGCCGCGGCGGATGCCGTGGCCGGCATCGCGCGGCGCGGCCAGGTCATCGTCCTCGAGTCGACCACCTATCCGGGCACGACCCAGGAGGTGCTGGTCCCACGCTTCGAATCGCGCGGGCTCGAGGTCGGGCGCGACATCTTCCTGGCGTTCTCGCCGGAGCGCATCGATCCCGGCAACCGGCACTACACGCTGCGCAACATCCCCAAGGTGGTTGGCGGCCTCACGCCCGCCTGCGGCGACCTGGCGGCCGCGCTCTACGGCCGGATCACACCGGAGGTCGTGCGGGTGGCGAGCCCGGCGACGGCCGAGATGATCAAGCTGCTCGAGAACACGTTCCGCTCGGTCAACATCGCGCTGGCCAACGAGTTCGCGATCATGTGCCGGCGGCTGGGGATCTCGGTGTGGGAGGTCATCCGTGGTGCCTCCACCAAGCCGTTCGGGTTCATGCCGTTCTATCCGGGGCCCGGGCTCGGCGGTCACTGCCTCCCCTCCGACCCGTATTATCTGTCGTGGAAGGTGAGGCTCAGCGGCTACGAGCCGCGCTTCATCGCGTTCGCCGACGAGATCAACACGCAGATGCCGGCGTACATCGTCCACATGGTGACGGACGCCCTCAACGACGTGCGCCGCTCGGTGCGCGACTCCCGCATCCTCGCGCTGGGCGTCGCCTACAAGCCCAACGTGGCGGACACGCGCGACTCGCCCGCACTCGAGATCATCGATCTGCTGATTCGCAAGGGCGCCCTCGTCTCGTACCACGACCCCTTCGTGCCCTCGGTGACCGTCAACGGGACCCGTCTCGACTGCGTCGCGTGGCCCGCCGACGTCGCCGCCTACGACGCCGTCGTCGTCCTGACCGCACACGCCGGGTACGACTGGCCGGCCATCGTCGGCCGGGCCCGTCTCGTCCTCGACACCCGCAATGCGACGAAAGACGTAACGGGCGCGGCCCACCTCATCCGCCTGTAGGCGGGTCGTGCTGACGTCGATCTTCGTCTCGCTCCGGCCCCGTCAGTGGGTCAAGAACCTGTTCGTCTTCGCCGGACTGGTCTTCGCCCAGAAGCTCTTCACGCCGTCGGTGTGGCCGGCGCTGGGAGCGTTCGCGGTGTTTTGCGCGCTCTCGGGCTCGGTGTACCTGGTCAACGACGCGGCCGATCGCGAGAAGGATCGGCTCCATCCCGACAAGAAGTGGCGGCCGATCGCCTCGGGCCGGCTCCCGGCGGGGACGGCCGTGACGGCCGCCGCCGTCCTCGTCGTCGCCGCGCTCGCGGGGAGCCTGGTCCTCTCGCGACCGCTCGCCGTCGTGGCCCTGGCCTATGCGGTGTTGCTGGGCGCGTACTCGGTGTGGCTGAAGCACGTCGTCATCGTCGACGTGATCGTCGTGGCCATCGGGTTCGTGCTGCGGGCCGTGGCGGGTGCCGTCGCCATCGACGTGGGGATCTCGGGCTGGCTGCTCATCTGCACGGTCCTCATGGCGCTGTTCCTCGCGCTGGGCAAGCGCCGTCACGAGTACCTGACGCTCGGCGAGGCCGCCGTCCGTCACCGGCCCATCCTGGCCGAGTACAGCGCCGGGCTGCTCGATCAGATGATCGCCGTGGTCACCGCGTCCACCGTCACCGCCTACGCGCTCTACACGATGTCACCGGAGACGGTGGCCAAGTTCGAGACGCACCTGCTGCCGGTGACGCTGCCCTTCGTGCTCTACGGGATCTTCCGGTACCTCTACTTGCTCTACCGGCGCCAGCTCGGCGGCAATCCCTCCGAGCTCTTCCTGAACGACGGCCCGCTCCTCGTCAACACGCTGCTGTGGATCCTGGCCGTTGCCCTCATCATCTACGGGCCGCGGGTCCATCCTCCGGGCCTCGGCTAGAATCACGACGCGATGACGAGCCAGGTCGCGATCCTGCGGACGCGCCCCGAGACGGTGCTGGAGGACTACGGCCGCCTCATGCGGCTGGTGAAGTACGACCAGACCATCGGCCGCGACCGTGACCTCATCTTGAAATTGAACCTGTCGTGGACGAAGTACTTCCCGGCGTGCTCCAGCCAGCCGTGGCAGCTCGACGGCGTCGTGCGCACGCTCCTGGCCGACGGCTACGACCGCGCACGGATCGTTCCGGTCGAGAACAAGACGGTCGTCACCGATCCCGTCGTGGGCTGCCGCAACAACCGGTGGACGCCGGTGCTCGAGCGTCACGGCCTGCCGTTCATCCCGCTCCCCGACGTCGAGTGGACGGTGCACCGCTTCACGACGCCGCTCCTGAAGCTCGATGCCATCTTTCCCGAGGGTATCCAGATCCCGAAGATGTTCATCGGCAAGAACGTCTGTCACCTGCCATCCGTGAAAACCCACGGACACACCGTGACCACCGGCGCGATCAAGAACGCGTTCGGGGGCCTGCTCAAGGAAGTGCGGCACTACGCCCACGAGTTCATCCACGAGGTCATGGTGGATCTGCTGCTCATGCAGCGTGAGCTCCACCCTGGCGTGTTCGCCGTGATGGACGGCACCGTGATGGGGGACGGCGCCGGACCCCGGACGATGATCCCGACGGTCGGCAACCTCATTCTCGCCTCGGCCGACCAGGTCGCCATCGACGCCATCGCCGCCCGGATCATGGGGTTCGATCCGCTGGCGATTCCCTATCTGCGGATGTGCCACGAGCGGGGTCTCGGCGTGGCTGACCCGAAGGCCATCGAGCTGGTCGGCGACGCCGACGCCGGTCGCATCGACATGGGGTTCTCGAGCCGCCGCAGCCTCGTCATCTGGGGTGATCAGCTCATCCGACGGGGGCCGCTGCGGCCGCTCAAGCGCCTGCTCTTGCACTCGCCGCTGGTGGTGTGGGCGCCGTTCGCGTCGAACGTCTACCACGATTGGCTGTGGTATCCGACGGTGGGGCGGGCGCGGATCCGGGCCTTCGACGCCACGCCGTGGGGCCGCCTCTTCGCGTCGTACTGAGGCTCGTCGCCCCGAGGCTCTTCGCCTGCTCCCGAGGGCGCGCGCGGTAAGATAACGTTGTTGTGAACCGCGCGCCGTCTTCTCGCGTCCGCGTGCGCTTCGCGCCCAGCCCGACCGGGCACCTGCACGTCGGCGGCGCGCGCACGGCGTTGTTCAACTGGCTCTACGCGCGCCGTCACGGCGGCGTCTTCATCCTCAGGATCGAGGACACCGACCGGTCGCGCTCGACCGACGAGAACATCGGCTTCATCATCGACGCGCTCCGGTGGCTCGAGCTCGATTGGGACGAGGGCCCGCCGACGGCCGGCTACCGGCAGACCGAGCGCTTCGACCTCTACCGCGACCACGCGGCTCGCCTCCTCCACGCCGGCCGGGCGTACTACTGCGACTGCCCGCCCGAGATGCTCGAGCAGCAGCGCAAGGCGGCCGAGGCACGCAAGGAGACGTTCCGCTACTCGGGCCGCTGCCGCGACCGCGGCCTGACGGCGGGCGCGCTGAGGCTGCGCATTCCCGACGCGGGGACGACCGTCGTCAACGACCTGATCCACGGCTCCGTTGCCTTCGAGCACGGCCAGCTCGACGACTGGATCCTCGTGCGTACCGACGGCACGCCGACCTACAACTTCTGCGTGGTCGTGGACGACGTGACGATGAAGATCACTCACGTCATCCGGGGCAACGACCACCTCTCGAACACGCCCAAGCAGATCCTCTGCTACGAGGCCCTCGACTATCCGGTACCGGAGTTCGCCCACGTGTCGATGATCCTGGGCACCGATCGGAGCCGGCTCTCCAAGCGCCACGGAGCCACCTCGGTGCAAGCGTTCCGCGACGAGGGCATTCCCGCTGACGCGATGGTGAACTATCTGGCCCGCCTGGGCTGGTCGCACGGCGACCAGGAGATCTTCTCGCGCGCCCAGCTCGTCGAGCTGTTCGACATCAAGGACGTCGCGTCCTCCGGCGCGATCTTCGACCAGACCAAGCTCCTCTGGCTCTCCCAGCAGTACATGAAGACGATGGACAGCCTGCGCCTGGCCGAGCTGACCAAGCCCTTCATCGCGAAAGCCGGGCTCACCGTTCCGCGAGACGGCGGCTGGCTCGCGAGGGTCGTCGACACCTTGAAAGAGCGGGCGCAAACGCTCGTGGAGCTGGTCGAGACCGGACGCTTCTACTTCGAGCGGCCGCGGGAGTACGAGGCCAAGGCAGCGCAGAAGCTCTTCACGGCCGAGGGCGCGCAGCGGCTCGATCGCCTGGCCAGGCGGCTCGGCGAGCTCGACGGATTCAGTCACGAGGCGATCGAGGCGCTCTATCGCGAGCAGACGGCCGCCCTCGGTCTCAAGCTCGTCGATCTCGCCCAGCTCACGCGTCTGGCCGTCACCGGCAAGACCGCGTCGCCGCCTCTGTTCGAGGTCCTGGCGCTGCTCGGCCGCGACGAGACGCTGGCTCGCCTGACCGCGGCACGCCACGCCATCGGTCCATCGACGTGAGGTTGCTGCTCGCGCGTCACGGCCAGTCGGTGTGGAACGAGGTGCGACGCTTGCAGGGCGGCACCGACGTCGCGCTCTCCGACACCGGCCGCGCTCAGGCCCACGCCCTCGGCCAGGCCCTGCGCCGGTATCGTCCGGTCACGGCGTACGTGAGCCCACTGGCGCGGGCGCGGGAGACCGCCGAGATCGCGCTGGCTGGTGCCGGCGTGCCGCTCGTCCACGTCGAGGAGCTCCGTGAGCTCTCGCTCGGCGCGTGGGAGGGCTGCTCGGTCGACGAGATCCGCGCCCAGGTCGGTGATCCGTACGGGGCGTGGGTCCGAGCGCCGCTCGACTGCCCGCCGCCCGGAGCCGAGCCGCTGCCCGACGTGAGCCGGCGGGTGCTCCAGGCCATCGACCGGATCAGCGCCGCCCATCCGAACGGCGATGACGTGCTCATCGTCGCCCACGGCGGCGTCATCAGCGTCTACGCCTGCCACGTCCTCGGCTGCTCGTTCAACACGCTCTGGCGCCTGCGCATCGACAACGGCTCGTTGACGGTGGTCGAGCCGCCCGCGCTCGTGACCTTGAACGATACGGCCCATCTTTCCTCGGAGGGCGGCGCGGGCGAAGCCCGCGCTCGAAACGCTCCGGGACCGCGGGCGCCATGATGGTGCTGCTCGCGGCGTTCGGCGGGATGGCCCTGCTGCTGTACGGCATCCGGCTGAGCGGCGAAGCCCTGCAGCGAGCGACGGACGCCCGGCTCCGTCATCTGCTGACCGGGCTGTCTCGCAACCGCTTCATGGCCGTCGTGTCGGGCGTGATCGTCACGGGACTCCTCCAGTCGTCGTCGGCGACGACGATCATGCTGATCGGCTTCGTGTCGGCCGGCCTCATGACCTTCCGCCAGACGCTCGGCGTCATCCTGGGCGCCGACATCGGCACCACGCTGACGGTCCAGCTCATCGCCTTCAAGATCACCGACTATGCGCTGTTGCTCGTGGGCCTCGGGTTCACGACGATGCTCGTCGCCGGCCGGCGCGTCCTCAAGGACGTCGGCCAGGCCGTCCTCGGTCTCGGCCTCATGTTCCTCGGCTTGAAGGTGATCCTCGAGGGCAGCAGCCCGCTCACGAGCAACCCGCTGGCCAGCCAACTCCTGAGCGTGCTTACCGACAACACGCTGCTGGCCGTCATCGTCGCGGCCGCCTTCAGCGCGTTCACGTCGTCGGCGGCCACGATCGGCCTCGCCCTCGTCCTCGCCCAGCACGGGCTGCTCAGCCTCCACGGCGCCGTGGCCATCGTGCTCGGCGCCAACGTCGGCACGTGTGCGACTGCGCTCATGGCGGCCATCGGCGCCAGCGCCGAGGCCAAGCGCGTGGCCGTGGCCCACATCGCGTTCAAGGTGCTGGGCGTGGCGCTGGTGTTGCCGTTCATCGGCCCCTTCACCGCGCTCGTGGCGAGCACGGCGACCGACTCCGCCCGCCAGATCGCCAACGCGCACACGCTCTTCAACGTCGGGATGAGCCTGGCGTTCCTGCCGTTCGCGCCGCTGGCCGCGCGCGCGATCGAAGCGCTCGTGGCCGACGACGAGGTCGGCGAGAATCCCTTCAAGACGCGCTATCTCGACGAGCGCTCGCTGGACCAGCCGTCGCTCGCGCTGGGCCAGGCCACGCGGGAAGCGCTGCGCATGGCCGACGTGGCCCAGGGGATGTTCCGCGACGTCGCCCCGGTCTTCGGCCGTGACAACCAGGAGCTGCTGGAGAACGTCGAGCAGCGCGACGATCAGCTCGACTTCCTCGAGCGCGAGATCAAGCTCTTCCTGGCCCGGCTCAGCCGCGAGACGGTGGGACCCGAGCTGTCGCGCCGCGAGATTGGCCTGATCTCGTTCATCGGCAACCTCGAGAACATCGGCGACATCATCGACAAGAACCTGATGGAGCTGGCTCGGAAGAAGCTCTACCAGGGTCGCCGCTTCTCCGATGCCGGCTGGGCGGAGATCCTCGAGTTCCACGGCATGGTGTCGAAGAATCTCGAGACGGCCATCGCCGCCTTCGCCGCCAACGACCGCACGCTCGCCCAGCACGTCCTCGACCAGCGCCCGTTCACGCGCCAGCGCGAGCGCGAGCTGCGCGAGTCACACCTGGGTCGGCTGCGCGCTGGACTGGCCGAATCGCTGGAGACCTCGGAAATCCACCTCGACATCCTGACGAACCTCAAGCGGATCTCCTCGCACGTCTCCGCGCTCGTCTTCCCGATTCTCGAAGAGGTTTGACGTAGACTTGCGGCGTGGTGAGCAGAGCAACCTCCGCGCCTCGTCACGGCGGGGCAGGGACGCCCCTCGGACTCCCCCGGCCGGGGGCCCGTGCCCTGGACCAGGTGTGACGAGGGACTGCGTCCCGTATGGTCACGACTCGGATCGGCGATGAGAACGATCTCGCGTGCGGTCGCGTCGGGGCATGGGCGGGCGCGAGCCCGGGTGCCCATGCCCTGTTAATGGAGGTGTAGCATGAAAAAGATCGAGGCGATCATCAAGCCGTTCAAGCTCGACGACGTGAAGGAGGCGCTGACCGAGATCGGCGTGATCGGCATGACCGTGACCGAGGTTCGTGGGTTCGGCCGCCAGAAGGGCCACACCGAGCTCTATCGGGGATCGGAGTACACCGTCGATTTCCTGCCCAAGGTCAAGATCGAGGTCGTCGTCGGCGATCACCTGGTGGACAAGGTCACGTCGACCATCGCGGGCGCGGCCAAGACGGGCTCGATCGGCGACGGCAAGGTCTTCGTGCTGCCCATCGACGAGGCGATCCGGATCCGCACCGGCGAGACGGGAGAGTCGGCCGTCTGACCCGCGGCATCGATCTCGCGGCGCTGCTCACCACGTCCGGCGCCGCCGCGAAGCGGCATCACTCGAGCCTGCGCCGGCACGGCTTCGCCGCGCCGGCGGCGGCGCTCACCAACCTCCACGCCCTCACGCCGACCCCGCGCGATTGCGAGCTACTCGCGCCCGTATTTCCGCGCCTGCTCGCCGAGCTGACGGCGGCCCCCGACCCGGACATGGCGCTCAACAACCTCGAGCGCTACGCGGCGGTGGTCGATCGCACCGTGTTCTTCGGGACCCTCGCCGCTCATCCGGGCGCCGTCGGGCTGCTCGCCCGGCTCTTCGGCTCGAGCCAGTTCCTCGCCGACGCGCTCCGCCGCCGGCCCAACCTGCTCGCCTGGCTCCTCGAGCCGCCCACGATGCGGCAGTGGCTGGCCGACGACCTGGAGGCCGATCTCGCCCAGACGCTCGCCCCGTTCGCCGCCCGCGAGGCGCGCATGAACGCGCTGCGACGATTCAAATACCGGCAGCTCCTGCGCATCGCCAGCCGCGACCTCCTCGGCGACGCCGACCTCACGGTGACGACGGAGGAGCTGTCGCGGCTGGCCGATGCCTGTCTCGCCGAGGCGTGGCGGCTGGCTGACGCCACGCTCCGTGCCCAGTACGGCGCGCCGCTCGACGCCGACGGCGCGGAGACGGGGCTCGCCGTGATCGGCATGGGCAAGCTCGGCGGCGACGAGCTGAACTACTCGTCCGACATCGACCTGATGTTCGTCTATGGCGCCGACGGCGAGACCGAGGGGGGAAGCGAAGGCCGCATCGCCAACGGCGATTACTTCGCGCGCCTCGGACGCGAGATCGTCGCGTTACTCGAATCGGTCACCGAGGAGGGCTACGCTTTTCGTGTCGACCTGAGGCTGCGGCCGGAAGGCCGCATGGGCCCCGTCGTCCTCTCGCTCGATGGCTATCGCACCTACTACGCCGAGCGAGCCGAGCTGTGGGAGCGGCAGGCCCTGCTCAAGGCGCGCGCCTGCGCGGGTGACGAGCGCGTCGGCGCGCGGTTCATGGAGCTGGTGCGCTCCGTGGTCTACCGGCCGGGCGTCGATGCGAGCATCGTCGGCGCGGTGCGCGGAATGAAGCACGAGATCGACCGCCACCTGAAGGAAAAGGGTGGCGGCAACGTGAAGCTCGGCCGGGGCGGCATCCGTGAGATCGAGTTCCTCGTCCAGGCGCTCCAGCTCCTCTACGGCGGCGACGACGGCTGGCTGCGCGAGCGCACGACGCTGAAGGCGCTCTTCAGGCTGACCGAGCGCGGCTACCTGGCGCCCGGCCTCGGCCACGCGCTGTCCGAAGCCTACGTGCACTTGCGTACGGTCGAGCATCGGCTGCAGATCCTCCACGAGTTCCAGACTCACACGCTGCCCGACGATGCCGACGAGCTCGGTCGGCTGGCTCGCCGCGTGGGTGTCGGCGGTTCACCGGCTCGCGCCGCCAGCGAGTTCCTGCGCCGCCACCGCGCGGTCACCACCACCGTGCATCGCGCGTTCAGCGAGTTCTTCGCCGAGCGGCCGGCCCCGCGCAGTCGGCGCGTCCGCGTGCCGAGCCTGCTCGCGCTGCAGGCCACCGGCTTTCGTGATCCCGAGCGCGCCCGCCACAATCTCCGGCTGATCCTCGAGGGCCGGCCGCTCGTTCCGTACGAGGCGGCGCTCGGCCGCGCGATGGAGCGGCTGCTGCCGAACCTGCTCGACGCCGTCTGGCAGAGCCCCGATCCCGACGAGGCGCTCAACCAGATGGAGCGCTTCCTGGCGGCCGTGGGCCCGCGCGCGGGACTGGTCGAGCTGCTGGCGGGCGACGCCGCGGTGCTCGGCGGGCTCGCGCGGCTCTGCGCCGGCGGCGATCTCCTGACTCAGCTCCTCATCACGCAGCCCGAGCTGGTGACGGCGCTCGCCGATCCGCGCGCGTGGGAGCGCCCGAAGCGCGCCCGCGATTTCCGAGCGGCGCTGGCGCCGGTGTTCGCCCCGGGGTTGGCCGTCAGCGAGCAGCGTGACCGTCTGCGCCAGCTCAAGCAGGCGGAGGAGCTGGCGGTCGTCTGGCGTTACCTGCTGGGCGTGACGGATATCGACGGCTACTCGCGCGAGATGACGGCACTGGCCGAAGCCACCCTGACTGCCGGCATGCTGCTCGCGCTGGGGCCGCTGGTCGAGCGCCACGGTGTGCCGCGCACCGCCGACGGCCGCTTCATCCCCGCGGTCATCGTCGGCCTCGGCAAGCTCGGCGGACGAGAGCTCACCACGGGCTCCGACCTCGACGTCTTCCTCACGTTTTCCAAAGATGGCGAGACCGACGGCGCCGAGCGCATCGAAGCCCACACGTTCTGGAGCGAAGCCATCGAGCGGCTCGCCGGCGCCCTCGGTGACATCACCGCCGCCGGCGTCGCCTTCCCGGTCGATTTGCGTCTTCGCCCCGGCAGCAAGGGCAGCGGCTTCGCGTCGAGCGTCCCCGCCGCGGAGCGGTACTATGCCGAGTACGGGGACCTCTGGGAGCGCCAGACGCTCACGCGCTCCCGGATCTGCTGGGGCGACGCCCGCCTGGCCCGGCGCATTCGTGCGATGATCCGCCATCACGCGTTCGGGGCGGCGCTCGGGCCGCGAGGGCTGAAGGAGATCGCGGAGGTGAGGACGCGGATGGAGCTCGAGCTTGGCAAGGAGACGCCGGGCCGATTGCACGTGAAGTTCGGGCGTGGCGGCCTCGTCGACGTGGAGTTCCTCGTCCAGGCGCTCCAGCTCAAGCACGGCGCCGAGCATCCCGAGGTGCGACGGGCCGCGACGATCGCCGGTCTCGCAGGCCTGGCCCGAGCCGGCGCACTCGCGCCGGACACCGAGCGTGAGCTGACCGAGCACTATCGTTTCTTGCGTCGTGTGTCGGCCGGGCTCAGGCTGCTGTCAGCGCGGCCGCCCGACACCATCGAGCTGGCCGGTCCCATGCCCGCGCGAGTGGCGACAGCGCTCGGCCTGGCATCGCGCGACGCCTTTCTGAGCGAGTACCGCCGGCGCACCACGGCGGTGCGCGCGGCGTACACGGAGCACGTCGGGTGAGCCGCTTCTACGTCGTCGACGGCCATTCGCACCTGTTCCGCGCGTATCACGCGGTCGGCTATCTCTCGACGTCCAAGGGTGTGCCGAGCCACGCCGTGCTGATCCTGTCCACGATGCTGTGGAAGCTCATCCGCGAGGAGCAGCCCGAGTACCTCGGGATCGCCTGGGATCCGCCGGGGCCGACCTTCCGGGATCATCTCTTCACGGACTACAAGGCCACCCGCACGGCGATGCCCGACGACCTCGTTCGCCAGCTCCCGTTCGTGCGGCGGTTGTTCGCGGCGTTGCGAACGCCGGTGATCGAGGTGTCGGGGTACGAGGCCGACGACGTCCTGGCCACGCTGGTCGACAAGGCGCTCGCGCTGGACGTCGACGAGGTCGTCATCGTCACGGGCGACAAGGACCTGCTGCAGCTCGTCGGGCCCCGCGTCCGCGTGGTCAGCGTCCTCGGGCGGACCGGCGAGAAGATCGTCTACGACGAGGCCAAGGTGCGCGAGCGCTGGGGCGTCGATCCCGCCCAGATCGTGGACGTGCTGGCGCTCATGGGCGACTCGATCGACAACATCCCGGGGGTCCACGGGGTCGGCGAGAAGACCGCGGTCAAGCTGATCTCACAGTACGGCAGCGTGCCCAGGCTCTACGACAACCTCACGCTCGTGACCGGCAAGCTGCGCGAGACGCTGGCCGCCGGCCGCAAGAGCGCGTTGCTCTCGCGCGAGCTGGCCACGCTGAATCACGACGTCCCCGTCGCCTGCGACCTCGAGGCGTTCCGTCGCGTCGAGCCCGACTGGACGAAGCTCCGGGCGCTCTGGATGGAGATGGAGTTCACGCGGTTGCTGAAGGAGCTGCCGGCGCCACCGGTGGCGGTGGTGTCCTCGAAGGAGCCGGTGGCCCGGCTGGAGGACGCCAAGGCCGTGCGCGAGTATCTCGCCCGCGCCGGCGACGCGCCGATCGGACTCGACTGGGCGGGTGACCGCCGTCCACCCGAGCCTCGGCCCGCGGCCGCCGTGATGTTCACCGCGGCGGCCGGCGCGGCGGCGCTGCCGGCGGCCGACGACGGCGCCGTGACCGGCGAGCTTGCGAACCACGTCCTCGTCGTCCACGACGGCAAGGCCCTCATCGAGTGGTGGCTCGGCGGTAACGATCGGCTCCCCGTGATCGAGGACACCGCCGTCGGCGCCTATCTCCTCAATCCCGCGCGCGCGACCTACAAGCTCGACGAGCTGTGCATGGAAGCGTTCGCCGAGTGCCCGCCGCCGCTGCCCGAGCCCGCCACCGACAACCTCGACGCGGTGCTGGCCGACCGCGCGCGCTGGGTCGTGAGGTTCTGGAAGCACATCGCGGCCGAGCTGGACGAGCGCGGGCTGCGCGCGATCTACGACGAGATCGAGCGTCCGCTGATCCCGGTGCTGGCGCTGATGGAGCGCCACGGCATCCGCGTCGATCCCGGGCGTCTCGAGGTCTTCGCCAAGGAGCTCGAGCGCCAGGTCGACAACCTCACGCGCGAGATCTACGCGCTGGCCGGCGAGGAGTTCAACATCGGCTCGCCCAAGCAGCTCGCGCACATCCTCTTCGAGAAGCTCAAGCTGCCGTCGGCACGGCGGACGAAGACCGGCTACTCCACCGACGAGCGCGTGCTGACCGAGCTGGCCGTTGGCCACGAGCTGCCCGGGAAGATCCTCGAGCACCGCAGCCTGAGCAAGCTCAAGGGCACCTACGCCGACGCGCTGCCTCTGCTCGTGAATCCGGCGACGGCGCGCATCCACACGACGTTCAACCAGCTCGTGGCGGCGACGGGCCGGCTCAGCTCCCAGGATCCGAATCTGATGAACATTCCGATCCGCAGCGAGCTGGGGAAGCGGATCCGGGCGGCGTTCATCCCGGAAGAGGGCTGGCGCTTCGTGGCCGCCGACTACTCGCAGATCGAGCTGAGGATCCTGGCCCACCTCTCGGAGGAGCCGGCGATCATCGAGTCATTCCGGCGCGGTGAGGACATCCACACGCGCACCGCCGTCGAGGTCTTCAAGATCAAACCGGAGGAGGTCACGTCGCTGCAGCGCACCATCGCCAAGAGCGCGAACTACGCGATCCTCTACGGCGTCAGCGCCTTTGGCCTCTCCCAGGCGACGCGGATCGACCAGAAGGAGGCGCAACGTTACATCAGCGCGTACTTCGCGACGCACCCGAGGGTGCGCGCCTTCATCGATCGCACGCTGGCCGAGGGCAGGGAGCGCGGGTACGTGACGACCGTGCTGGGCCGGCGGCGCTATCTGCCCGATCTGCTCAGCCAGAACCCGGTCGCCCGCGGCGCGGCCGAGCGCATGGCCATGAACGCGCCGGTGCAGGGGACGGCCAGCGACATGATCAAGATCGCGATGGTGCGGGTGGCTGCCGCGCTCCGCGAGCGCGGGCTGCGCGCTCGCATGCTGCTGCAGGTTCACGACGAGCTGTTGTTCGAGGCTCCCCCGGAGGAAGTCGACGCCATCTGCGAGATGGCCCGCGAGATCATGGAGGCGGCGCTCCCGCTGTGCGTGCCGATCGTCGTCGACGTCAAGGTCGGGAAGGACTGGTCGGAAGTCTAGCCGACTCCGTCGTCTCGACCCGCACCTCCAGCTTCGGCTTCGCCGCTCTCTTCACCGCGTAATAGGCGCCGAGGAGCCCGCCGCCCAGCGCGAACAGCGTCGAGCCCGTGTCGGCCCAGAGGAGCGACGGGATGTAGGCAGTGAAGACCTTCCAGTCGACCTTCAGACTTCGTGCCTGGGCGTGCTTGTGGACCTGCCACCCCAGGAACAGAGCCTGGCCGAGCAGAACCGAGATCACGGTGAAGACCCCGGTCACGCCCTGCACGGCGATGCCGCCGCGGCCGACCACGCGGGTCGTGCAGTACCCGATGAGCGCCCCGCTTCCGATCGCGACCGCCCAGAACATGCGGTTCGTCGCCACGGCGATGCCCGCCCACGCCAGCGCCGCCACTGCTGCCGTGACCGCCGCGGCCATCACGGCCAGCGGCAGGTTGAGCGGAAGGTCGTCGTACTGCTGGCTCGCTCGGCGGACGTCGTGCCGGAGGCGCTCGATGCAGCCCGGACAGACGCGATCGACGACGTCGTTCAACAACATGGGCTCGCTGGCGCTGGTGTTGCCACACAGGCGGCAGGACGCCGGTGGCGGTGGGCACGCCCGCTTGACGCTCGCCAGCAGCGCCTCGACGTCGCTCCCCACGCGCTGGGCATCGACGCTGCGGAACAGTCGGCGCCGGCGCCGGTGAATCGCCAGCCCATCTCCGATCTGGATGTCTCTCGACTTGATGATGCCTTTCGAGACCGCCGGGGACTCGGCCACGGCACTGCGCACGGCCGCGTCGCGGCTGGCATCGACGTAGCGCACGATCTCCACGGCGCACGCGCCGCCGTCGGCGGTTCCCGAGGCGACCTGCACGAGGTAGCCGTCCTTCACGCCGTACGCAATGTCCGGACGCTGGGCCGTTCGCAGCCCCAGCTTTCGGCCTGCCTCTCCGACGACGGCCTTGATGTGCGCCATGACGCCTTCAACGACCCTAGCACGCACCGACCTCGTACAATGCGCAATGATGGAGGCCCGTCCCTTCCTGCTCGTCGGGCTGACCGGTGGGATCGCCACCGGCAAGAGCACGGTCGCGACGATGTTCCGCGGCCTGGGGGCGGTCATCATCGACGCCGACGTGCTGGCCCGTGAAGTCGTGGAGCCGGGCCAGCCGGCGCTCGCCGAGATCGTGGAGGAGTTCGGCCCCGCGATGCTGCAGGCCGACGGCCGCCTCGACCGCAAGGCGCTCGGCGCCATCGTCTTCGCCAGCGCCGATCGCCGGCGCCGGCTCGAGGCCCTGACGCATCCCCGGATCCGGCAGCGGTTCGACGGAACGCTGGTCGACCTGACCAGGGCGGGCTTTCGTGGTGTCGTCATGTTCGATGCCGCGGTGATGATCGAGAGCGGCAACTACAAGAACATGGATCGGCTGGTGGTCGTCGTCACCGACGAGACGACGCAGATCGGGCGGCTCATCGGCCGCGACGGTTGCACGCGCGAGGAGGCGCTGGCCAGGATCCGCAGCCAGATGCCGCTCGCCGAGAAGGCGCGTCTGGCCGACCACGTGATCGACAACTCCGGTGACCGCGCTGCCACCGAAGACCAGGTGCGGCACGTGCACGCCGCGCTCACGTCCGAGCTCGCCCAGCGCCAGGCGCGCTGAGGCTCAGGCGGCGGCCTTCGGCTTCGCGCCCTGCGTCGCGTCTGGCGTCTGCCTGACCGTCAGGACCGCGCACGGGGCGTTGCGGACGACACGCTCGGCGACCGAGCCGAGGAGCACGCGCTCGAGCCCGGTCCGTCCGTGAGTTCCCACCACGATCAGATCGGCGCGCTCGGTGCGAGCGGCCTCGACGATCGTGTTCGCCGGCACGCCGAGGAGGACGGCCGTCGTCGTGCTCACGCCCGATGCGCGCGCGCCCCTGGCGAGATCTTCGAGCTGGCGCTCGGCCCAGGTCCGGACTTCTTCTTGTAACCGCGGAAGGTCTGGCAGCGGGCCTTCTGCGAAGGCGTACGCCGGGAGCGGTTCCTCCACGTGGACGATCTCGAGCTCGGCGCCGAGGCGCCGCGCCAGCTCGATGGCGACCCGCCGCGCTTCGTCCGAGGCCTCCGAGAAATCGGTGCCGACCAGGATCTTTTTGAACATGGCAGACCCTCCCCGATGAGGAGTTTAGCAACGCCGATGCCAGCGCGTCGTGGTGTAGTACCGTGAGAAACGTGAACGACCGGCGCCGCGCTCTCGGCCAGCATTTCCTGCGCGACGCCGCCATCGCTCGCGGCATCGTCGATCTCGTCGCGCCGACGACTCACGACCTCGTGCTCGAGATCGGTCCGGGGCAGGGCGCGCTGACGGGCGAGCTCGCGCGGCGCGCCGGCCGCGTCATCGCGCTCGAGGTCGATCGCCGGCTCGCGGCCGAGCTGCGTGGGCGCTTCGAGTCCGTCGAGGTCATCGACGCCGATGCCCGCACGTGGGACTACGGGACGCTCGTGGCCCCGCCCGGCGGCAGGGTGATCGTCCTGGGTAATTTGCCCTATAGCGTGTCGAAGCCGATCTTGATGTCGCTCGTGAGCGCGCGCCGGGCCATCGGCGAGATGGCACTCATGCTCCAGCGCGAGGTGGCCGAGCGCCTGGCCGCGCCTCCCGGCGGCAAGACGTACGGCAGCCTCAGCGTGCTCACCCAGCTCTATTGCGACGTCCGACTGGCGCTCCGCGTACCGCCCGGCGCCTTCCGACCACCGCCCCAGGTCGAGTCCGCCGTCGTGCATCTCCGCGTCCTTTCAGCTCCCCGCGTCGAGGTCCCTGACGAGCGGCGCTTCCACACCGTCGTCCGGGCGGCCTTCGCCCAGCGGAGAAAGACGCTGGGGAATGCCCTGGCCGGGGGCCTCGGACTGGCGTCCGACACGGTGCGGCGGGGTCTCGCGGCGGCGGGGATCGACCCCGGCCGTCGCGCCGAAACCCTCACAATTCATGAGTTCGGTCAGGTGGTGACCCGGCTATCCTGAGAGGAATGAATCGTTGGATGCCGCCGCGTATCGTGCTCGCCCTCGTCGTTGTCCTGATGGTTGCCGTTGCTGGATCGGTCTGGTGGCGACCGCGGGCGTCAGTTCAGGCGCCGGCCGTGACCGAGACGCCTCTCGCCGCGACCCAGCCGGCGCCGCCCGCCGAGCCGCCGAAGGAGCGCAAGGAGACCGTCACGCTCAAGCGCGGCGACACCCTGGTCAAGGCGCTCGGCGCGGCCGGGTTGGAAACGCGCACAGCGGCCGAGATCGCCGCGGCGCTGCGGAAGGCGGGCGCCGAGCTGCGCAGGCTCAAGCCTGGCCACGAGCTCGAGATCGTCTGGAGCCCGGCCGGGGATCCGACGAGCGTATCGTGGCAGGCTGATCCGTTTCTGGGCTACGCGGCCGTGGCCGGCGAGCGCGGCTGGACGGTGAAGCGCTTCGAGACGACACCCGAGATTCGCGTTCAGGCGGTACACGGCACGGTCGAGACGTCGCTCTTCCAGGCGGTGGACGAGATCGGGGAGGCGCCGCAGCTCGTGCTCGCGTTCGTCAACATCTTCGAGTCCGACTTCGACTTCACGGCCGACACGCGCCGCGGTGATCGCTTCCGACTCCTCGTCGAGAAGCGCTACGCCGGCGACACCTTCGTCTCCTATGGCCGCATCCTGGCCGTGCAGTACACGAGCAGCGGACGCACGCTGACCGGCGTGGGGTTCGTGGCGACGAAGACCGACAAGATGGCCTACTACGATCTGGCCGGGCGCTCGCTGCGCAAGAGCTTCCTGAAGTCGCCGCTCGAGTTCAGTCGCGTCACCTCGGGCTTCACCTACGCGCGGCCGCATCCGATCCTGGGCGGCGTGCGGCCGCACCTGGCCATCGATTACGCTGCGCCCGTCGGCACGCCCGTGCGCGCCGTGGCCGACGGCACGATCGTGCGCGCGGGTTGGAACGAAGGCAACGGGATCCAGGTACACCTGCGCCATCGCTCGGGCTACGAGACGATTTACAACCATCTCTCGTCGGTCGCCCGCGGCCTCCGGGCGGGCGTGCGCGTGAGCCAACGCCAGGTGATCGGCTACGTCGGCGCCACCGGCCTCGCCACCGGGCCGCATCTCGACTACCGGATCGCCAAGGGCGGCACGTTCGTGAACCCGCTCAGCGAGAAGTTCATCCCGGGCGAGCCCATCAGCGCTGCCGAGAAGTCCGCCTTCCTGCGCGAGTCCCGCGCGCTGGTCGAGCGCCTGGAGACCGAAGCGCCGTTCTAGCGTCGTCGCCCGCGGCACGACCGTCCGCCTGAACCGCTCCACAGGTCGCTCGCGAATCCTATAATCTGCGCATCGTGCGAGGCGACCATTGACCCATTTCTTTTATGGCAGCGACGCCTGGCTGTTCGTCATCGGTCTGCTGCTCCTCACGGCGCTGGCCACGGAGATCGGGTATATGGCGGGCCGGCGAGATCAGTGGGTTCACCCCGAGGGGGCCAAGGGCCAGGTCACCGCGATCACGGCCGGCGCGCTCGGCGTGCTCGCGCTGCTGATGGCCTTCACGTTCGCCATGGCGGTGTCTCGCTTCGACGTCCGCAAGCGGCTCGTCCTGAACGAGGCGAACGCCATCGGGTCGACGTACCTGAGAGCGCGATTGCTCCCCGAGCCCCACAAGACGGAGATCGCCGAGCTGCTCCGGCGATACGCCGACGTCAGGCTCGATTTCTACCGCGCCGCCGATGATCGGACGCTGGCGAAAGCGATCGCGGACACCGAGAGCCTCCAGGTGCAGCTCTGGTCGCGCGCCGATCTTCTGGCCGAGAAATACCCCAGCTCGAATCCCGTGGCGCTCTTCGTCCAGGCGTTGAACGACACCATCGACTTGCACGCCAGGCGCCTCGTGGTCCAGGACGATCATGTTCCGCCCACCGTTCTTGCCGTGCTCTTTCTCGCCACGATCGCGGCGATGGCGCTGGTCGGATACGGCTGCGGGCTCTTCGGGCGCCGCAACTTCGGCGTGACGACGCTCCTCACGGTCATCGTGGCCGCCGTTACGTTTGTCATCCTCGATCTCGATCGTCCCCGTCGCGGCTTCCTGCGCGTGAGCCAGGAAAGCATGCAGAATCTTCAGAAAGAGCTGCGTCGCAGCGCGGAGAGCGGCCGGTAAGGTACCCATTCCCGACGCTGCCCGATTACCTGGCCCCCGGACTGCGTCTCGTCTTCGTCGGGATCAATCCCGGCACGCGCTCGGTCGTGCGCGGTCATTACTTCTCGAGCCCGAACAATCGCTTCTGGCCGGCGTTCTCGGCGTCGCGCCTCGCCGCGCCCATCCGACGCGCGCTGGGGATCGCGGCGCTCGGCTCCGAGCTCGACCGGCGGCTGCTCGACTTCGGCATCGGGTTCACCGACGTCGTCAAGCGGCCGAGCCCCAACGCGAGCACGCTGACCGACCGCGACGTCGCGCGTTGGGCGCCGCTCTGTCTTCGGCGATTGCGGCGCTATCGACCGGCCGTCGCGTGCTTCCACGGCCGCACCGCCTGGGAGCACTTCCAGCGTGGCGTGTTGCGTGACGTGCCTTCGGCCTTCGCGCTCGGCGCCCAATCTCACGAGTCTGGCCGTCTCGGCCCGACCCGCTGCTTCGTGATTCCGAATCCCAGTGGCGCCAACGCGCACTACTCGGTGCGCGATCTGACCGGCTGGTACGATCGTCTCGACGATTTCCTCAGCGAAATCGGCGCATTGGAGCGCGTCGTCGGCGCTTCTAAATTTCGGGCCCGCTAGCTGCCGGTGCTACGATGAGCCCGCTGCGAAAGGAGTCTTCGTGGAGCCATCTACATCCGAGCCCGCCGTCAGGCTCATCCCCCTGGGAGGCCTCGGCGAGATCGGCTTGAACATGATGCTCGTCGAGTTCGGTGACGACGTCGTCGCCGTCGATTGTGGCCTCATGTTCCCCGACCCGGACGAGCTGCCGGGCATCGACTACGTCATCCCGGATTTCTCGTACGCCGTGGCCAAGCGCGACGGCTTCCGCGCGGTGCTGCTGACCCACGGCCACGAAGACCACATCGGAGCGCTGCCCTACCTGCTGCGCACGACGCGCATTCCCGTCTACGGGACGCCGCTCACGCTCGCGCTCGTCGCCGAGAAGCTGCGGGAGCACAACCTGCTCGAGACCGCCGATCTGCGGCCGATGAAGCCCCACGACCGCATCGAAGCGGGGCCGTTTCGCATCGAGCCGATCCGGGTGACCCACTCGATCGCCGACGGCATCGGGCTCGCGATCGACACGCCAGTCGGCACGATCGTCCACACCGGCGACTTCAAGCTCGATCCGAGCCCGCTCGACGGTGAGACCCCCGACTACAAACGGTTTACCGAGCTCGGAGAGCACGGCGTGCTCCTGCTCTGCTCCGACTCGACGAACGTCGGCCGTCCCGGTCACACGCGCTCGGAGCTCGACGTCGGCGTCGCGCTTCGCGAGCGCTTCCAGCGCGCAAGCGGCCGGATCGTCGTGGCCACCTTCGCCTCCCACATCCATCGGATCCAGCAGGTGCTCACGCTGGCCGCCGAGCACGGCCGGCGGGTCGCGCTCCTCGGCATGAGCATGGAGAAGAACGTGCGGGTCGCCAGCGAGCTCGGCTACCTGCGCGTGCCGGCCGACCTGGTGATGCCGCTCGACGACCTCGTCGCGCTGCCGCCCGGGCGCCAGGTGATCCTGTCCACCGGCAGCCAGGGCGAGCCGAACTCGGCGCTCTCGCTGCTGGCGACGGGCGAGCACCGGGCGATGCAGGTGGAACGCGGCGACCTCGTGATCATCTCGGCGCGCGTGATCCCCGGCAACGAGCGCACGATCGGCCGCGTCATCAACGCGCTGCTGCGGCGCGGCGCCGACGTGCTGTACGAGGACAACGCCTTCGTCCACGTCTCCGGCCACGCCAGCCAGGAAGACCTGAAGCTCATGCTGAACCTGACGCGGCCTCGCTACTTCATGCCCGTCCACGGCGAGTACCGGCACCTGCTCGGTCACGCCCGCCTGGCCGAGAGCGTCGGCCTCGCGTCCGATCGCGTCTTCCTCGTCGAGGACGGCGCCGTCGTGGAAATGACCAAGACGGCGGCGCGCGTGATCGGGCACCTTCCCGTCGACCGCGTCCTCGTCGACGGCAAGGGCATCGGCGACATCGGCAGCGTCGTGCTGCGCGACCGGCAGATCCTGGCCGAGAGCGGCCTGGTCGCGGTGTCGCTGGTGATCGATCGCACGGGCCGCGTCGTCAGCGGACCCGAGATCGCCTCCCGCGGGTTCGTCTACATGCAGGAAAATCGGCCGCTCATCGACGAGATCAAGCAGGCGGTCATGGATGCGGTGACCGGCCGCGATCCCGCCACCCCGGGGGACCGCGAGGCCATCGGCGCCCTCGTGCGCACGACCGTGCGGCAGTTCATCAACCAGCGCTTCCAGCGCAAGCCCATCGTGCTGCCGATCATCCTGGAGGTGTGATGGCGACGATCGCCTCGACGCCCGACCGGCCCCGACGCGCGCGCAAGAAGAAGGAGGCGCGCCGGTGGTTGCGCGAGGCGCAGGCTATCTTGCTGCTGGCGGCGGCCGGCTTCGGCCTGGTCGCGCTGGCGACGTTCGATCCCGCGCTGGCGCCGGGCGTTCAGCGTGGCCCCGTCGGTCCCGTCGGCGTCTGGCTCGGCTGGGCGTTCTTCCGTGCGCTCGGCTACGCCGGGTTCCTCTTTCCGCTGCTGCTCGTCATCATCGCGCTGAGCGCGTTCATGCGACCGCTGGCGGCGCACGGCTGGGCGCCGTTCGTCGGCCTCGGCATCATCGTGCTGAGCGCGACCGGTCTTCTAGCCGAGACGTCGTCGTACTTCGGGCCGGAGGCCGCTCACGCCGGTGCCGGTGGCGCCGTGGGCTGGGGCGTGACGGCCGGGCTCCAGGCCTCGCTCGGAGAATTCGGCACCTGGCTCGTGCTCATCGCCGGTGTGCCGATCGGCGTGCTCTTCATCACGCAGGTGTCGTACAGCGCCGTC
Source organism: Candidatus Rokuibacteriota bacterium (assembly GCA_003220615.1). GTDB lineage: Bacteria > Methylomirabilota > Methylomirabilia > Rokubacteriales > CSP1-6 > 40CM-68-15. The sequence continues at coordinate 19,015 of QHTB01000133.1, read as the reverse complement.
TCGCGCATGGTGAACGTGCGCCTCAAGCGCTGGCGCAGGTCGAAGCCAGCCCACCCCGGCCGGGCGACCGCCGCTGCCGGCGAACCGCTCACCGAGATCCCGGCCGCGATGACGAGCGACGTCGCCGACGACGTCGTGGAGACGCCACCGCCGCCCGTCGTCGTCGAGCCTCGCAAGCGGGCGACGGCAAGCCTCGCGTGGCAGGAGACGTTCGACTTCGGCAAGGGCGGCGCCGAGTCGTTCCAGCTGCCGGCCACCGGGCTGCTTCACGCGCCGGACGGCCCCGACCACACGTTCACCAACGCGGAGCTGCAGGACAACGCCGAGACCCTGCGCAAGAAGCTCCTCGACTTCGAGGTCGAGGGCCGGATCGTGCAGGTGAGCCCGGGGCCGATCATCACGTCGTACGAGTTCGAGCCGGCCGCCGGTGTGAAGATCAGCCGGGTCGTCAATCTCGCCGACGATCTCGCGCTCGGACTGAAGGCCGCGGCCGTGCGCATCGTCGGGCCGATCCCCGGTCGGGGCACCGTGGCCATCGAGGTGCCGAACGCCGAGGCGGGCATGGTGTACCTGCGGGAGATCTTCGCCTCGGCCGACTTCGTCGACCCGAAGAAGAAGCTGCCGCTGGCGCTCGGCAAGGACGTCACCGGTGGGCCCGTCGTGTCCGATCTGACGGCGATGCCGCACCTGCTCGTCGCCGGCGCCACCGGCACTGGCAAGTCGGTCGGCCTCAACGTGATGATCTGCTCGATCCTCTACCGGATGACGCCGGCGGAGGTGCGGTTCCTGCTGATCGATCCCAAGCGCCTCGAGCTGTCCATCTACGAGGGGATTCCCCATCTGCTGGCGCCCGTCGTCACCGACGCCAAGGAAGCGGCGGCCCGCCTGCGCTGGATCGTCGGCAAGATGGACGAGCGCTACAAGCTGCTGCAGAACAAGCAGGTGCGTAACATCGAGGGCTTCAACAAAGCCGTCGAGGCCAGCGAGCGGCTGCCCTACTGGCTGGTCGTCATCGACGAGCTGGCCGACCTCATGCTGGTCTCGTCCGGTGACGTCCAGACGGCGCTGGTCCGGCTCGCCCAGATCGCCCGCGCGGTCGGCATCCACCTGATCGTCGCCACGCAGCGTCCATCGGTCGACGTCGTCACCGGGCTCATCAAGGCCAACTTCCCGACGCGCATCGCATTCCAGATGGCCTCGAAGGTGGACTCGCGCACCGTGCTCGACGCCAACGGCGCCGAGCAGCTCCTCGGCCGCGGCGACATGATCTTCGTGCCGCCGGGGGCCAACAAGCTGACGCGCGTGCACGGCGCCTGGGTCTCCGATGAGGAGGTCAAGGCCATCTGCGAGTTCCTGCGCAAGCAGGGCCGCGCCGTGTACGAGGAAGTCCAGCTCCCGACCGACGACAACGCGGGCGGAGCGGGCGGTGACGGCGCCGAGCGCGACGACCTCTACTGGGACTGTGTGCGGCTCGTGATCGGCCAGCGCGCGGGGTCCATCTCGTTCCTCCAGCGCCGCATGGGCCTCGGCTATCCGAAGGCCGCGCGCTTCATCGACATGATGGAGCAGGACCGGATCATTGGCCCCGGCCAGGGCGCCAAGCCGCGCGAGATCCTGGTGGGCCCGGAATACCTGCAGAAGGTCGGCCGGTAGCTTACGGCGTCGCGCGCTGGGCTGTTGGGCGCTCGACCTGCTTTGCCTTCAGCTTGGCGACGAGATCCCGGTAGCCCGAGCGCTGGATCACCGTGTTGAATTGCGAGCGGTAATTGGAGATCAGGCTGACGCCCTCGATGGTGACGTCATAGACGAGCCAGCGGGAACCGCTCTTCATCATGCGGTAGTCCACCGGGATCTCGGTCCCCTGCTTGGTCACGATCCGCGTCCTGACGACCGCCTGCTCGCCGTCGACGGCCTCGCCGAGGTAGCGGATCGTCTCGCCGGAGTACATCTCGATCTTCGAGATGTACGAGTACTCGAGGAGATCGCCGTACAGGGCAATGAACTCCTCGCGTTCGGCCGTGGTCCGGGCTCGCCAGTGCGGTCCGAGGCTGCGTGCCGAGATCTCGGTGAAATCGAAGAGCTCGCCGGCCACCTGCCGGATCATTCGCCGTCGCTCGGCGGTTCGGGCGTCCTTCTTCAGCTCGGAGTCGGAGACCACCTTCAGGACAGTGTCGATGGAATCGCGGACCTGGTCGGTGAGCGGCCCGGCGATGGCACTGCGCGGGACGATGAACCCGAGCACGGCCACCACCGACACCCACAAGACCACCATCCTCCACGTGAAGAACGCGCTGGCTCCGACATCGTCGTGCGCTCGGACCATCAGCTCCTCCTGGACCACGTCCGACATTGCTCCTCACCGCTTCCGTCGTGCATCCGCCGGTTCGCTCCGGATCTCGACCGCGGAGGCGGATCGTATCATGGCTTCGTCGCTGTGCCGCGGTCCGCGCCCGCGACGACGTCGATGGGGGAATAATAGGCGCGCGTGGCCGGGCGCTCTATTGGACCTTGGTCCGATGGAATGACGAGGTTGATCAGGATCGCCGCGGATACACGTCTGAGACCACGAAATAGTCCAGGACGACCGGACGGGAGCTCGACTCCGGCGGCTGGGTAACGAAGCGGCGCGACACGCAGCCGCGCCGTCCCGTTACCGAACCGCAGAACTTTGAGCTCGCGCCCTGACGTCAGTCGTACTCAGGGCGGTCTCACGAAACCCGAAGCGACGATGACGACCGCGGTTATTGAGCCGGGAACGGCGGCTGGAGCCGGCTCTCGAGCGGCACGGGGAACGGAAACCCCAGCACGATAGCCTCGCCTCTCACCCGGTCCCGCGCCTGGCAACGCTGTGTGCAGGTGGTGGCGGGAGGCGCGACCTCGACCGCGTCCTCGCCCATCACCTGGCCCATGCGGCCACCGCTTGCCACGTCCCAGCGCGAGACGGCGCCGCAGTGGCTCACCGTCGCGGTGCCACCCGTCCGCGTGGCGATGTGGTTCACACATCCCAGCTCCTGGACTCGCGTGGCGACCTGCGGACTGTCCCTGCCCACGAACGCGCCCGACGAATCATTCGCGAAGTTGATCCGTGCAGCGACGGTGACGGTGGTGTCCTTGAAGGGTACGACGTCGCCCTCACGGGCGCGGAAGTTCGGGTTGTCGAAGTAGAAGACGCCGTCGCCAAGCACGTGGGTGAATCTCGTGGCCGTCGCGTCGTTGCGCTCCACCTCCATCTGGAAGATTCCGCCGTTGGCGCAGTCCTTCGCCTGAATCGTCATCGTCAGGCCGGGGCCCTGACGGACGAGGATGATGTCAGTGCCCTTGCGCTCGACCGTGACGTCACCGGTCAGCACGAGGCCGCGGTGATCGGGAGTCTTGCTGTCGAAGACCACGGTGCGCCGGTTGCCGGTAATGTCGAGTGGGTTCGGCTCTCCGGTCAGCGTCCAGTCCTCGACCCCGAAGGTCTCCGAGACCACGGTGAACTCGACGTACTTCCCATCCACCAGGACACTCGGGCCGAGATTGTCGGCGGTGATCGTGAATCGACCGTCGATGCCGATCGTGCTCCTGTCGTTGAGCCCGTTGATGACGAATCCACCGCCCTCGCAGCCGGCAGATGATGCTGCCTGACTCGGAACCGCGACTGGCGGCGCCAACGCGAGCCCGACCGAAACGATGAGTGCGCCGCTTGCGCGCCGGAGCGCGCGTGAAACCTGATACATGCTTGCCCTCCTGTAAGTTCGGTTGTCCGTTGCTGGCCGGATCGCCGGCCCGCTCGTCCTGACGCAACATCCGTGCCCTGAACGCCTCCAACCGCCACCGTCCTGGAATCGCCGAAAAAGGTTCGCAACACCGAAGAAGCGGGGCATTTCACGCGGGGATTTCGCGCCCCGGGGGAAATGCCGCAGAAGAACGATGACTCCGCCGCGTAAGAAGCTGCGTTGTTACGACGCGTCGAGGATTCACAAAGTTTCCAGAGATTCACAAACAACGTCCCAACATCCCCCTGCTATAGTGAGGCCTTCAAAAGGGAGGCTGAATCATGGCGTACCTTCTCGCGTTCCTTCTTCTCATCGCCAGTGTCGCGCCAGCGGCGGCGTCTCCCGAAGGCTCGATGACGTGGGGCGTTCACATCACGCTCGCCTCGCGCTGGCTCGATCCGGCCGAGACCGAGGGGATCATCACGCCGTTCATGGTGCTGTACGCGCTCCACGACGCCCTGGTGAAGCCGATGCCGGCGGGACCGAACACGCCGAGCCTCGCGGAGTCGTTCACGCAATCGAAGGACGGGCTCACCTACGACTTCGTCATCCGCAAGGGCGTCAAGTTCCACAACGGCGATCCGGTGACGGCCGAGGACGTGAAATTCTCGTTCGAGCGCTACCGCGGCGCGGGGGCGAAACTCCTCAAGGAGCGCGTACGTGAAGTCCAGATCGTCGATCTCGGGCGAGTGCGCTTCCATCTGAAGGAGCCGTGGCCTGACTTCATGACCTTCTACGGAACGTCAGCGACCGGCGCCGGCTGGATCGTGCCCAAGGCCTACGTCGAGAAGGTGGGCGATGACGGCTTCAAGAAGGCGCCGATCGGCGCGGGGCCGTACAAGTTCGTGAGCTTCACGCCGGGCGTCGAGCTGGTGATGGAGGCGAACGAGCACTACTGGCGCAAGGTGCCCAACATCAAGCGCCTCATCTATCGCAGCCTGCCCGAGGAGACGACGCGCGCCGCCGCCCTCAAGAAGGGCGAGGTCGACATCGCGTATCTCCTGACCGGGCCGGTGGCCGAGGACATTCAGCGCACGCCGGGATTCAAGCTCGTGGCGCCGAACCAGTCACCGGCCGTCTTCTGGATCGATCTCCCCGATCAGTGGGATCCGAAATCGCCCTGGCACGACCGGCGCGTTCGTCAGGCCGCGAGCCTCGCCATCGACCGCCAGGCGCTCAACCAGGCCGAGACGCTCGGCTTCTCCAAGCCCACCGGCGGCATCATCCCGCGCGCCTACGAGTTCTCGCGTGTCTTCGAGCCGGACCCGTACGATCCCGCGAAGGCCAGGAAGCTGATGGCCGAGGCCGGCTATCCCAACGGCTTCGACGCGGGGGAGTTCTATCCGTGGCCTCCGTACTTCTCGATGGGCGAAGCGCTGGCCGCGTATCTCCAGACCATCGGCATCAAGACGAAGATCCGGACGATGGAGCGCGCGGCCATGACGACGGCGTGGCGCGAGAAGAAACTCAAGAACCTGATCGTCGGCATCACCGGCGCCGGCGGCAACGCGGCCACGCGCCTCGAGGCGTACGTCAGCAAGAACGGCATCTACACGGCTGGCGTCATGCCCGACGTCGAGGATCTCTTCCAGCGCCAGGCGCGCGAGACCGACACGAAGAAGCGCGAGGCCCTGCTCCATCAGATCCAGGGCATTCTGCACGAGCGCGTGACGCACATCCCGATCTACGAGCTGGCGTTCATCTGGGGCGTCGGCCCGCGCGTCGAGGAGCCGGGCATCAACTTGATCAGGAGCTTCGCATACTCGGGGCCGTTGGAGGACGTGCGGGTCAAGCGGCCGTAACCGGCACCGTCGAAACGGAGCGGCGCGCTTAGAAGCTGACCGGCAGCGCCTCCAGCCCGCGCAGCGTGGACGACGCCCGCCAGGTCGGAGTGCCGGCGAGCGCCAGGTTGGGCATCCGGCGCAGCAGCGTCCCCAGCGCGATCTGTCCTTCCACGCGCGCCAGCGGAGCGCCGAGGCAGAAGTGGATGCCGAAGCCGAACGCGACGTGGCGGTTGTCGCGACGGCCGATGTCCAGGCGGTCCGGATCGGTGAAGTGGGCCGGGTCGCGATTGGCCGCGCCGATGGCGGCGACGACCATCGAGCCCTTCGTGATCGTCTGGCCGTCGATCACGACGTCGGTGTTCGTGATGCGCGCCGTCCGTTGCACCGGGCTGTCGTAGCGCAGCAGCTCCTCGATCGCGCTCTGAAGCAACGTCGAGTCCGTACGGAGGCGCGCGAGCTCAGCCGGGTTGCGGAGCAGGGCCAGCAGCCCGTTGCCGATCAAATTCACCGTCGTCTCGTGGCCCGCGATGAAGAGCAGCACGCAGGTGGCCAGCAGCTCACCTTCCGTCAGCTTGTCGCCCTGCTCCTCCGCCGCGATCAGCAAGCTCAAGAGATCTTCGCGCGGCTGCCGCCGGCGCTCGGGGAGGAGCCGGCGGAAATACTCGCCGAGCGCACGCCGCGCGGCTCTTCCACGTGTCACGATCTCGGCGTCGGTGGGCAGGCCGATGGCGTCCAGGCTCTGGGCGACGTCGGCCGACCACTGACGGATGGCGCCCTGATCCTCGGTGGGCACACCGAGCATCTCGCAGATCACCGTGACCGGAAGCGGATACGCGAGATCCGCGATGACGTCCATCCGCCCCGCACCCTGGACGCGGTCGAGCAGGCGATTGACGATGTCCTGGATGTGGCTCCGCATGTTCTCGATGACCTTCGGCGTGAACGCCTTGCTCACGAGGGCGCGAAGCCGCGTGTGATCGGGCGGGTCGCGGAACAGCATCGACCGGGGAAGACGGCCGGCCTCCGTGTCGCCGCCATAGGCCGCAGCGAGCAGCTGCTCGAAGCCGTCACGCCCGAAGCGCCCATCGCGGAGGACCATGACGACGTCGTCATACCGGGTGAGGACCCACAGGCCCATCGGGGCCTGGTAGACGGGAGCGACGGAGCGGAGGCGGTGATAGAAGGGATAGGGGTCGGCGTGGAACTCGGGCAGGAGCGGATTGAAGAGTTCCTGGTGAGACGCCATGTTGGACTCCCCTCGCGCGCAACGTTATCATTCTGGCGCTGGCCAAGCACGAGCGGCGGAGGATGGTATGGCCTATGACCTGCTGATCAGGAACGGGATGATCGTCGACGGCACCGGGTTCTCGCGCTACCAGGCCGATGTCGCGATCCAGGACGGAACGATCGCGGAGATTGGCCGCGTTCGCGGCGCGGCCACCCGGACGATCGATGCCGAGGGATTGTTCGTCGCTCCCGGCATCATCGACCTCCACACCCATTACGACGTTCAGCCGTTCTGGGACCGGCTCTGCACGTCCTCCGTCTGGCACGGCGTGACCACGGTCCTGACCGGCAACTGCGGCCTGACGCTGGCGCCGCTGCGTCCCGAGCACCGTGAGGCGATGCTGGCCACGTTCTGTTGCGTCGAGGATCTGCCCGTGCGGTCGCTCAGCGCCGTGCTGCCCTGGACGTGGGAGAGCTTCGACCAGTTCATGAAGGCCATCGACATCGGACTCGGCGTCAACATGATGCCGCTGGTCGGCCACAATCCCCTCCGCCTGTCGGTGATGGACAAGGCCGCCTGGGACCGTCCGGCCACCGCCGATGAGATCGCGCAGATGCAGGACCTCCTGCGCGTCGCGCTGGAAGAAGGGGCCTGGGGCTGGAGCACGACGGTCTCGCCGACTCACGCCGGGCCGAAAGGCGAGCCGGTCCCGACGCGGCTCGCCGCCAACGACGAGCGCGTGGCGCTCGGCCGCACGCTCGGCGAGTTCAATCGCGGGATCATCGAGATCCTTCCTCCCGGCGCCGGCCAGCCCGACGACGCCGACCGCCAGCACCTGCTCGACGTCGCCCGCGCGAGCGGCCGCCCCGTCTTCTTCCTCGGCTTCGACGCCAGCGCTCGCGGCTTCGTCGAAGACGCCACCCGTGGCGGCGCCCAGCTCTACAACCTGCTTCGCGCGATCCCCTTCAACCCGCGGTTCACGCTGAAGAAGACGACGTTCTTCGCCAACCTCGACGTGTGGGACGTCGTGATGGCCAAGCCCTTCGACGAGAAGATGGCGCTGCTGACCAATCCCGAGAAGCGCACCGAGCTGCGCGAGATGGCGCGGGAGCGCCAGCGCCGCCGGCCCGGCGTGCCCGGGCGCTTCATCAAGTGGCAGTCGATCATCGTCAGCAAGGTCGCCCTCGAGAAGAACCGCGCGCTCGTGGGACGGACGCTGACCGAGCTGGCCGAGTCTCACGGCAAGCACGTGGCGGACATGATCCTGGACCTCGCCGTCGAGGAGAGGCTCGAGACCGAGTTCCTCCTGCAGTCGCGCTCACGGGAAGAGGACGTCGAGCTGGCCGAATACGTGAAGACGGGCCACGCGATTCCTTCGCAGACGGACGCCGGCGCCCACCTCAACACCAACTTCTGCACCGCGGGCGAGTCGAGCTACGTGCTGGGCGAGTGGGTGCGCGAGCGCCAGCTCCTGACGCTCGAGGACGCCATCCGGCGCTTCACCTTCCAGCCGGCCAGCATCATGGGCCTGCCCGACCGCGGCCTCGTGCGCGAGGGTATGGTGGCCGACCTCATGGTTTTCGACCTCGCCCGCATCGGTGTGAAGGAGGACGAGATCACGCGCGACGGCCCGAACGGGTCGCCGCGTCGCGTCCAGCGCGCCGACGGCGTACACCACGTGATCGTGGGCGGCGAGATGGTGATGGACCACGGCGAGCACACCGGCGCGCTTCCCGGTCGCGTCCTTCGCGCCCCGCGGCGCTGACGGGGGAGGGGACGATGCGCTACCGTCGGATCTCCGCCGATTGCCACATCGATTTTCCCTGGCTGCCCGCCGACCTGTTCACGGCGAACGCCTCGTCCGCGATGAAGGACCGGATGCCGTACGTGGTCGAAGGCCCCGACGGACCGTACTGGACCACGAAGAAGGGCGCCGGCCTCGGCCTCGTCGGTGGCCTCGGCTCGTCCGGGCAGAAGTACGTGCCCGGGCAGAACCAGCGCGTGGACGTCATGGCGTCCACCGGCCTCTTCGCCGACGGCCGCAAGGGCATTCGGCGCCCGGCCGATCCCGAGCTCAGGATCGCCGACATGGAGCGTGACGGCGTGGACGCCGAGGTCATGTTCGGCATCCTCGGCGCGGCCACGCGGCTCGCCGACCACGAGGCGGCTCCGGAGATGTTCAGGATCTACAACGACTGGCTCGTGGACTTCTGCGGCCATCATCCCGACCGTCAGGTCGGGCTCGCGTGCCTGCCCTACGGCGACATCGACGCGGCCGTGGCCGAGGCGTACCGCGTCGCCAAGCGTGGGCTGCGCGGGCTCGAGCTCTCGTGCTCGTGGGAGATGGAGCCCATGTGGCATCCGATGTGGGAGCCGCTGTGGCGCGCGGTGAACGACGTGAATCTCCCGCTCCACTTCCACACGTTCCCGTCACTGCCTCAGAGCGTGCGCGACCGCCAGACCGGGCTGACCCGGCGTGCCGCGTTCTTCACCAGCGTGGCCGGCTTCCAGATGAACCTCGTTAACATCCTGGCCGCCGTCATCGGCGCCGGCGTGCTCGAGCGTTACCCGAACATCCGGATCTCGTTCGGCGAGAGCGGTATCGGCTGGATCCCCTACGCGCTCGACCGGATGGACTTCGAGTGGGAAGACCGCTTCCGCGACCTCGGATTGAAGATGCGCCCGAGCGAGTACTGGCGCCGTCAGTGCAAGGCGACGTTCCAGTTCGATCCCATCGGCACCAAGCTCATCGACGACATCGGCGTGGAGACGCTCATGTGGGGCTCCGACTACCCGCATCCCGACGGTGTCTGGCCGCAGTCGTCGAAGTACATCGCCGAGCAATTCGGCCACCTGCCCCCGGACGTCGTCTCCAAGATCACCTGCGAGAACGCCGGCAAGTTCTACGGGCTGATCAACTAGGAGACGAGGTTCATGGCCCACAAGGGGATGAAGTTCGGAATCTTCCTCGCCCCGTTCCACCGCCTCGGCGAGAACCCGACGCTGGCTCTCGGCCGCGACATGGAGCTGATCGAGTGGCTCGACTACCTCGGCTACGACGAGGTCTGGATCGGCGAGCACCACTCGGCGGGCTGGGAGCTTATCGCGTCACCCGAGATCTTCATCGCCGCCGCCGCCGAGCGCACGAAGCACATCATGCTCGGCTCGGGCGTGACGAGCCTGCCGTACCACCATCCCTTCCTGGTCGCCCAGCGCTTCGTCCAGCTCGACCACATGACCCGCGGCCGCGCCATGCTCGGCTGCGGCCCGGGCGCGCTCGTGTCCGACGCGTACATGATGGGGATCGAGCCGGTGACCCAGCGCCCGAGGATGGACGAGGCGCTCGACGCGATCATGCTGCTCCTCGAGGGCGCCGAGCCGGTGACGCTCAAGACCGACTGGTTCGAGATGCGCCAGGCGCGACTGCACCTGACGCCGTACACCGAGCCCCACTTTCCGATCGCCGTGGCGAGCGTGATGACACCGTCCGGCGTGATCGCCGCAGGCCGGCACGGCCTCGGCGTGCTGTCACTGGGCGCCGGGATACCCGGCGGCCCCGAGGCCCTGGCCAACCAGTGGAAGATCGGCGAGGAGACCGCCGCGCGGCACGGCAAGACGATGGACCGGAAGAACTGGAAGCTCGTCGTCAACGTCCACGTGGCCGAGGACGATGAAGAAGCGCTGCGTCAGGTCAAGCGCGCCGAGCGGCACGAGACCATCACGTATTTCGAGGAAACACTTGGCCGCCCGCCCGGTCGCTCGGACGACCCGTTGACCGAGGGCGTGAAGATGGGCACGACGCTCGTCGGCTCGGTGGAGACCGTGGTGCGCGGCATCGAGCACCTGTGGCGGCTGAGCGATGGCGGCTTCGGCGGCGTGCTCTTCCGCGCCCACGAATGGGCGAACCGCGAGCAGACGTTGAAGAGCTACGAGCTGTTCGCGCGCTACGTGATGCCGCGCTTCCAGGGCTCGGGCGAAGCGCCGCGCGGGTCGAACGAGTGGGCGCGCGAGAACCGCAGGACGATCTTCAGCCCCAACGTGGAAGCCATCCGCCGCGCGTTCGTGAACGCCGGACGCGCCGTGCCCGAGGACTTCAGGCAGCGCACGTCCGGCGCCCGCGACGAGCATTTGCCCGGCACGACGCCCTGACGGTCAGATCACGCCGTCGGTCTTCAGCTTCTTCAGCTCCTCGGCGCCGAGCTTCAGCCACTCCTCGTAGATCTCGGCGTTGTGCTGGCCGAGGAGCGGCGCCGGCCGGATCTCGGTCTTCGATTTGGAAAGCTGCACGGGATTGCCGGGCAGCGTGAACTCGCCCCAGCCAGGATGCTGGATCGTCTGCACCATCTCGCGGGCCTTCAGGTGCGGGTCGGACAGCACTTCGTTCGGCGTGAGGCACGCGCCGGTCGGCACGCCGGCCGCGCCCAGCTCGTTCATCACCTCGTGCTTGGTCCGCGTCGTCGTCCAGCGCTCGATGAGCGCGTTGACCTCGTCCTTGTGGGCGGCGCGCCACTTCGGATCCGACCACTCCGGATTGCCGACGAGATCCGCACGGCCGATGACGCGCAGCAACGAGTCCCACATGTGCGGGCGAACGGGCTGGGCGTAGATGTACGCGTAGTCGTCGGGCCCGCCCGGCTTGCACCGGTAGATGCCCGAGGGCGACGTGTTGGCGATCTCGTTGCCCCGGCGCGGCTCGAACTCGCCGCCGGCGTACGCCAGCCGCATCGCGATCCGACAGAGATTCGCCACGGCGTCCTGCATCGACACCTCGACGCGCTGGCCCACGCCCAACGCTTGCCGTTGCCACAGCGCGGCCATCACACCGAACGCGGCGTGCATGCCGGTGCCGGAGTCGCCGATGGTCGGGCCGGGCTTGAGTGGGGGCGAGCCCGGGAAGCCGGTCACGCACATGGCGCCGCCGGTGGCCTGCGCGATCATGTCGAACGCCTTGTAGTTGGCGTAGGGGCCGTACGTGCCGAAGCCCTTGACCGAGAGGTAGATCAGGCGCGGATTGAGCTTCGCGAGGGCGTCGTAGCCGAGGCCGTTCTTCTCCAGCGCGCCCGGGGCCTGATTCTCGGCGACCACGTCGGCCTGCTTGACCATCTCGAAGAACATGGCCTTGCCCTGCGGATGCTTCAGGTTGAGCGTCACGCTCTTCTTGTTCGAGTTGAGCAGGATGAAGTAGCTGCTGTCGACACCCGGCTTCTCGGCCCGGCCGTAACGTCCGGGCTCACCTCGGCCAGGCTCCTCGACCTTGATGACCTCGGCGCCGAGCCACGCGAGCATCTGCGTGCACGACGTCCCCGCCTCGAACTGGGTCAGATCCAGCACACGAATGCCGTTGAGTGCCTTGCTCATCGCGTCACGTCCCGTCTCTCAGAGGTGGATGGGGCGCCGAGCGCCGAGCGCACGGCGGGCAAGATCTCGCGCGCGACGCGCGCCATGTAACCGCGCTCGGGATCGTCCGGGAATGTCGGGTTGGGAACCGGGTGGAGGACCACGTGATCGAACGTCACCGGAGCCGAGCGGAGCACGTCGAGGAGCTGCGCGATGATCTCCGCCGGGCCACCGCGCAGACAGAACGCATCGGCGGCGGCCTTGGGCAGGAAATCGACGACCCGGCCACTGGCCACCAGGTCCGTCGCGTGGTGGAAATCGGGCCAGACCTTGTGATCGTGCTTGAGCCGCTCCGGATCCGGCCCCGTCCAGGCCAGGCCCGGACCGTCGAACAGCATCGGCGAGTACTCGTAGTAGCCGGCGGCCATGGACTTGCCCATGACCAGCGCGCGCCCCGGATCGTCGACGAACACGGTGTGGAACACGGCGCCGACCCGAACCTTCGACGGATCGCGTCCGGCCTCGGCGGCGCCCGCGCGGATGGCGTCGATGGACCGTGCGATGTTCGCGCGATGCGTGCCCACGCGGATGAAAACGCCGTCGGCCACGGCGCCGGCCATCCGCAGCGTGCGCGGGCCCCCCGCGGCGATCCAGATCGGGACGGGCCGATGATGCGGCAGCCGGGCGGGCCGCGCCGCCCCGACCTCCACGTCCTGACCGTCGAGCAGCGACCGCATCAGCCGCGTGCTCTCCTCGAGCTCCTTGATGCGCGCCGGGCGGAGCCCGGCCAGGCGGACGGCGGTGTCGCCGATGCCCCAGCCGAGCACGACACGGCCCGGGGCCAGCTCGTCGATCGTCGCGATCGACGACGCGGTGACGGTGGGGTGCCGGTTCATCGGATTCGCCAGCAGCGTGCCGAGCGTGATGCGCTCGGTCGTTCGCGCGGCGGACGCCAGCAGCACGTAGGTGTCTCGACGCCGGAGCTGCGAGTCGGGCTGCCAGGCGGCGTCCCAGCCCAACGTCTCGCAGCGCCGCACGTCGGCCGCGAAAGCGTCCACCGAGCGGGCGTCGAAGCGGTTCAGGCCGAAGCGCGGGATCGCCACGCGCTCAGCCCTTGTCCAGCGTCCGCTTGATCTCGGTCTCGGCCCAGAGGATCGCCTCCTTGGGCTTGGCGGCGTTCGTGACCACCTTCGCGAACATGTTGGGGATGATGTAGCTGTTCGTCACGAGCTGGATGCGCTCGTCGGGCGGCGCCGGCCAGCCGTAGAGATGAGAGTACTGGGCGATGGTCTTGAGCGGCTCGTACTTCGGGTCGATGTTCCACACGGCGTGGTTCTCCATGTCGCGCCACACCGGGTGGTTGTAGTTGTCGCCCGACATGATCCACTCGTGATACTGCGCGGGCTCGAAGAACCAGCGCAAGAATTCCTTGGCGAGATCGACGTTCTTGCTGAACTTCCAGGCGGCGAGGCTCCGTGGCACGCCGACCGTGTGACGCCCGCCCGGTCCGGCCGGGGACGAGTGGAACCCCGTCACCTTGGCCACCGGCATCTGCTTTTCCTTGGCGACCACGTAATGGCTGATCGGGTTGTGGATCCAGGAGCCTTTGCCGGAGTTGAGCCACTGGTTGTTGGAGGCGTTGTCCCACGAGAGCACGGCTGGATCCATCGCGTCGTTGTAGAGCGCCCGCACGTAGTCGACGACGGTCTCGGTCGCCTTGGAGTTGATCGTGATGGTCTTGCCGTCCTCGGCGACGTCCCGGGCTCCGTACGACCAGAGGATCGAGTACAGCGTGCTGACCGAGTCGGTCGTCTGGCTGATGGCGAAGCCCACCGGGTGGCCGAGCTTCTTCAGCTTCTGCCCGGCCCGCAGCAGGTCATCCCACGTGTCCGGGGGTTTCTCGCCGACCTGCTCGAACAGGTCGATCCGATGGCTGCCTGGAAACGAGATGAAGAGGTAGGGGACCGCGAGCCACTGGCCCCGGATGTAGGCGTGCTCCCTGGCGAACGAGTACCACTCGCCGTGCTTGCGGGCCAGATCGGTGCAGATGTCGGAGACGTCGACGAGGCCGGGCGCGAAGAGCCAGGGATAATGCATCTCGAGGCTGATGATGTCGTGGCCGGACCGCGACATGAGCTGCGAGGAGAGCTTGGCCGACATCTGAACGCTCTGGATGTGGTCGATGCGGACCGACGCGCCGGCGAGCTTCGAGAACCGCTTGCCCAGCTCGGCGAGCTTCACGTCCGAGGTGGGGGCATAGCTCACCGCGGTGAGGAGCGACAGCTCTCGGGCCGCCCACGCTGCCGGCGGCTGCCCTGCGAGTAATCCGGCCAGTCCGGCGATCGCTCGCCCACTGGTTCGGAGGAAGTGCCGCCGTCCAACTCTCTGTGTGCGATCCATGCCGCACCTCCTGGCTCGCAGCGATGGGGAATGCTACATAGTGGGACCGCCGTGATCAACCTGGCCCTGTGGCTGCTCCTGCTCGCCGTCGGTGGAGCGGCGACGACCGTGTCGGCCGCTTGCAGCGCCAGCGACGTTCCGGCCGATGCCCCGGCCGCGCTCGTGTTCTCCGGCGGCGGCGCCAGGGGCGCGTGGGAGGCGGGCGTCGCCGCCGCGCTGATCGAGCGGGGCGTGCCGGTTCGCGCGGCGGCCGGGTCGTCGTCCGGCGCGCTCAACGCCGTCATGGTGGCCGACGGCCGGATCGATCGCCTTGAAGCGCTCTGGCGCTCGCTCACCCGTGAGCGGGTGTACTCGCTGCGCCCGTCCGTGTTCTTTGCCGGATTGCTGCCGGGCTGGCTGACCGCGCTCACGCTCAGCCACACGACGTCGCTCCTCGATCCGGCGCCGCTGCGCGAGCTGCTCGCCGAGGCGATCGATCTCGAGCGCGTCCGGGCCTCGCCGCTGCGCCTCGTCGTCGTGACGACCGACCTCGCTCGCCGCGAAGCCCGACTCTTCGACAACCAGACGATCACCCACGACGCGCTCCTGGCCACGGTGGCCGTGCCCGGCCTGTTTCCACCGGTCGAGGTGGACGGTGCCCCGCTGGTCGACGGTGGCCTCGTCGCTCGCGCGCCGATCCTGGAAGCGCTCGCCACCGGCGTTCCCGTGCAGCGCGCGATCGTCACGCTCAGCTACGCGCCGGCCGACCGGCCGCGGCCCTCGCGACGACTGCGCGAGGTCTTCGAGGACGCCTTCGAGACGCTGATGGTCCATCAGATCCGGCGTGACGCCGAGCTGGGGCGTCTGCGGCATCGCATCGACGTGCAGGTGATCGAACCGTCGGCGCCGCTGTTGCTGCGGCCGCTGGACTTCGAGAGCGGCGATCTGAGCGAGGCGCTCGCCCGTGGCCGGGCCGACGGCGTGCGCTGTCTCGACGCCTGGTCGGGCCGTCGCTGAGCGAGGGAACATGAGGTGGACGACTGTCCTTGTCGCTGGTACATAGATACCGTGCGGGCGCCTGTGGAGAATCGATGAGCGCTGATGTGCGTGACGATTCGGCAACGCTCGGGTTGGCCTGATGCGCTGGCGCACGAGCCCCGCCTTGACCCCCTTGCAAAAGTTTTCCCTGGTCACGTTCATCTCGGTGGTCGCCGTGACTATCGTCGCCTGCGGCCTCGGGGGCTGGCTGCTCGTCCGGCACCTGGTCGCCCACGACGCGGCGCTGGCTGGTGACCTGGCGCGTCTTTTGCTGACGCGCAGCCTGCCCGCCTCGCTCTTCGTCCCGGCCGCGGTGGCGGACCCTGCGCTCTATGCGCGAACGATGAACGACATCGCGGCGGCGGACGACGTCGTCCGCGTCGTTCTGTACGACGCCCAGGCGCGGGTTCTCTGGTCGGACGACACCGCGCTGATCGGGCGGCGCTTCGCTCACGACAATGAGCTTCGCGCCGCTCTTGGCGGGGAAATCGAAGCCAAGATCATTCGACCCGGGAAGGAAGAGCACGAAGGCTTGCGCTCGTTCGCGCGCATCGAGGAGATCTATCTCCCCGTGCGCTATGCAAGGGACGGGCCGGTGGTGGCCGTTCTCGAAATCTATCGATACCCGCCCAGATTCTTCGCAGTCATCGATCGTGTACTCACGGCCGTCTGGCTCCTCGGTGGTGGCGGTGGCTTCGTCCTTTACGCGGCACTCTTCGCGATGGCGCGCCTGGGTCTCGTCGAGGTCGGGCCCGGGCTGGACGTCATGGGTGTCGAGCGCAAGGCCGAGCGCCGGCGATCCGAAGACGCGCTCCGCCGTATGAACCAGACACTCGAGGAAGAGACCAAGCGGCTGGCGCACGAAGTCCACGACGAGGCCGGCCAGCTCATCGCCACGGCGCAACTCGCGCTGGCCGACGTCGCCCTCGAGATGCCGGCCTCGAGCCGCGAAGGCGTCGCGAAAGTGAGCCGCGTTCTCGACGAGGTCGCCGACCAGTTACGACGCCTGGCCCACGAGCTTCGTCCGACCATCCTCGACGATCTCGGGCTCGTTCCGGCGCTCGAGTTCCTGGCCCAGGGGGTGACCAGGCGCACGGCGATCAATGTACGTGTCGAGAGCCGCGCCGATGGACGTCTGTCGCCGGTCGTCGAGACGACGCTCTACCGTGTCGTTCAGGAGGCCGTCACCAACGTCATCAAACACGCCCACGCACGCAGCATGATCATCCGGGTCGATCGCGAACCCGGTTACGTGCGGTGCTCGATCCGGGACGACGGCGTCGGGTTCGATGCCGTGGTCGTGGCGCATCCGAAGGGACCGAGGGGCCTGGGACTGCTCGGGATCGGCAATCGCGTCGAGGCCCTGGGCGGAAGGTTCGAGATCAGCACGCGGCCTGGCCAAGGGACGACGCTGATCGTCGTCATCCCGGTTTCATCGAGCGACTGACGTGCCAACGCGCGTCGTGCTCGTCGACGATCACGTCATGGTCCGCGAGGGCATGAGGGCCCTGCTCGAGCGTGAAGGGTTTGCCGTCGTGGGGGAGGCCTCCAACGGAATGCAGGCAGTTCAGCTGGCCAAGGAGCTCCGCCCGGAAGTGGTTATCCTCGACGTGCGCATGCCGATCCTCAATGGCCTGGATGCGGGGCGAACGATCCACGAGACCCTGCCCACGGCGAAGCTGATTCTGCTGACGATGCACACGGACGAACAATACGTGCTCGAAGGTCTGCGCTCCGGGATCCGAGGCTTCGTGCTGAAGACGCAAGCGGCCGTGGACCTCGTCCGCGCCATACGCGACGTCCAGGCGGGGGCGGTCTACCTCGGTCAGGGCACGGGCAACGCTGTCGTCGAAGCGTATCTGAGCGGGGCGACAGAGCCAACTGACCCGCTCACTCCGCGCGAGCGCCAGGTCCTGCAACTCGTCGCCGAAGGCAGGACGACGAAGGAGATCGCCCGGCTCCTCGGTGTCGGATTCAAGACCGCCGAGTCGCACCGAACTAATCTCATGGGGAAGCTCAGCATTCACGACACCGCGGGCCTGGTCCGCTACGCCATCCGGAAGGGCGTCGTCCAGCTCTAATCTCCGCGGGCCGGCGCGCGCCTCCGGTAATTTCCCTCCTTCGAATCAGGTATTCACCGGATTTCCTGGCTGCCGGCTGCAGGCGTACCGAGTCAGAAATACAGGGCGGTGCGCCGTGCGCACTGTCCTCCGCCTGGGAAGGAGCCACCCATGTTGACCCGGCGCGGAAACACGTCAGGCGCGGGAACAGGTTCGCGATCGCAAGACGCCTGCCCAATCCACTGACGCGGCGGTGACGAACCGCACCCCCAGAGCGCTGCGATTGCATGACGCGGCGGCCGGGGGCGTTCAGCGTCAGCGGTGAGGCTCGGCTCGTCCCAGGGCAAGGGACTCGTCCACCGGTAGGCAGTGCCGAGTTGCGACGGCAAGGAGAGACGCGAATGTACCTTCCGACGAAAGCGTCGAGAGCGCGAGTCAGGGAAGCGGAAAACGCCCGCAGAAACCGTGCGGAGATTCTGAAAGCGTGGTCGCAGGGACAGGTCTCACGCCGGGACCTGATCAAGATGGGGGTCTTCACGGCCGGCGGCGCGCTGGCCTTCAAGAATGGCCTGAGCCCGTTCGCACCGAGCGCATACGGGTCAGTCCCGACCGGCTTTCCGCGGAGCCCGCTGTTCAACGTCCAGGCGTTCACTCAGCCCATGCCCCGCTTCGATGTGCTGCCCCGTAATCCGGTGTCGGCGCTGAATCCGGCGCCATTGGCCCAGGTTGACGAAACCCAGCGGCATCTTCTCGACCCTCGGCTGGAGGGGGTGCGGCCTGGCGACACGGGTCCCAATGAGGGCCGTCCGCCTGGGCCCATCTGGGCTCACCAGGAGTTCACCCGGTTTCCGCCCGTGGTGTCCATCCAGATGACCACGGAAGGCGCCAAGGCCAACACGGCCTACAGCCCTGGCGTCACGTCGGCGTTCAACTCCGGCATAACCGCCGGAACTCCCGGAACTCCCTTCCGTCCCACCTTCCATCCGGGCTTCCCGGATCAGGGGCCCCTGGCGATGTGGACGTTCAACGGGACAGCGCCGCCCAAGCTGATGCAGGTCCGCTACGGTGAGCCCGTCCTCTTCCGCCACAGCAACCTCCTGCCGTTCGACGTCACCCAGAACGGGGGCTTCGGGCGCCACACGATCTCGACTCACGAGCACAACGGGCACCACGGGGCCGAGAACGACGGCTTCACCGGCGCGTTCTTCTACCCCGGCCAGTTCTACGACTACCACTACCCCATCGTTCTGGCAGGCTGGAGGACGATCAACACCACCGCCACCGATCCCAAGGCCGGCGGCCCCAACGACGCCGGCGGCGTCACCAAGGTCCCGGGCGACTGGCACGAGACCATGAGCACCCACTGGTTTCACGATCACATGTTCAGCTTCACCGCGCAGAACGTGTACAAGGGCATGGCCGGGATGTTCA
>QHTB01000124.1 GCA_003220615.1 Candidatus Rokuibacteriota bacterium | reverse complement strand
AGCACACGGCGCGGCCCGTCGGCTATCGTGCACCGGCGACCGAGGTGCCCGACGCCATCGAGCGCTTGCTGAGAAGCTATCTCCGCGAGCGGCAGAACGGCGACACGTTTCGCGCGTTTTCGGCCCGGCACACCGATGAAGAGCTACGCGGCTTGCTGGCGGGCCAGGCGGTGGCGGCGCTACCTCGCGACGCTTCGCCGGGACGCCCGCCGCGCGGCGTGGAGTAGGCGTCCGCAGCCGACCTACGCCGGGACGCGCTCCCTCGAGCCCAGATCGAGTTGAGAGTGCCTCGGAACGCGGAGCTCGCGCCAGCACTGATCATGGAAGAGATCGCCGTGCATGAACATCACGCGGTCGACGTCTCCCAGGGTCCTGTTGCATCGGGCGCACTTCTGAGGCGGCGACTTGCGTCCGTTGCCGTCCAAGACGGCCGGGGTGGAAGCGATAGCCCGCAGCCTGACCTCTCCGATCTGATGCTGGTAGGTCTCGATGGAGGCGACGACGACGCGGGCTTCTACGGTGATCAGGTCGATGCCCATGACGGAAACGCGCATCCAGGCATCGATCACGATGCCCTTGTCCAGGACACGGTCCAGGATATCGAGGACGCTCGTCGAACCCGGTGCTCGCTGAACAGGCAAACTCTTACTCCATCGCGCTTGGCGCAGAGAATTGTTCAAGCAATGGCAGCATAAGGAACGCTAACCAGTACACGATTCGTGCCATCAGCTAAGTACGTGCCACTATGTGGCAGCCTACGTGCAGACGCTCGCGCTTATCCACAAAAGTACCTCACACACCCAAAAATTTACCCTTCAGCTCCGGACTCGCCCGCAGCTCCTCCGGCGAGCACTCATGGACGATGCGGCCCTTGCTCATCAGGTACACCCGGTCGGCGACGCGTAACGCGAACGCCAGATTTTGCTCGACCAGTAAGATCGTCGTTCCCTCCGTCTTGAGCTGAGCGATGATCCGCCCCAGCTCTCGCACGAGGAGCGGCGCCAGGCCCTCCGACGGCTCATCCATCAATAAAACGTCGGGGTTGCCGACGAGCGCCCGGCCGCAGGCGAGCATGGCCTGCTCGCCGCCCGAGAGCTTGCCCCCACGATGGTGCAAGCGTTCGCGCAGGCGGGGAAAGAGATCGAGCACCCGCGAGAGGTTCCATCCACGACCGTTGCCGCGCCGATCGCCCACCGCCAGGTGCTCACGCACGTCGAGCGACGCGAACACGCGCCGGCCCTGCGGGACGAGGCCGACGCCGCGCCGGGCGATCTCGTGAGCGGCCAGCCCGGTGACGTCGTCGCCCTTCAGCACGACCGCGCCGCGACGCACGGGGATCAGGCCTCCGATGGCGCGGATGAGCGTCGTCTTGCCGACGCCGTTACGTCCGAGCACGGTGGCGACCTGTCCCTGCCCGACCTGCAACGACACGCCCTGGAGGATCATGCTCTCGCCGTACCCCGCGTGGACGTCGCGGACCTCAAGCATCGTCGGTCCCCAGGTAGATCTCGGTCACGCGCGGGTCCTTGCGGATCTCGGCCTGCGTACCCTCGGCCAGCACGCGGCCATGGTGGAGGACGACGACGCGCTCGGCTAGCGCCAGCGCGACGTCCATGTCGTGCTCGATGAGCAGGAGCGTCACGTCGCGCGGGAAGCGCTGGACCATGGCGGCCACCGCGGCGGTCTCGGCCGGAGACAGGCCGGCCGTCGGCTCGTCGAGCAGCAGGACGCGCGGCCGCGCGGCGAGCGCCAGGATCAGCTCGAGCTGCCGCTGCTCGCCGTAGGAGAGGTGGCGCGTCGGCACGTCGCGCCGGTCGCCGAGGCTCCACTCGTCGAGGAGTTGCTCGGCGGCCCGCACGAGGTGCGGGTAGGCCGTCGCCGGCCGGTGCAGCGTGAAGCGCGCGCCGTCGGCGCCCTGGACGGCGAGCAGCACGTTGTCGAGCACGGTGAGCTTCGGGAAGAGCGTCGTGATCTGGAAGGTCCGGCCGAGGCCCAGGCGCGCGCGGCGAAAGGGTTGAAGGCGCGTGACGTCACGGTCGAAGAGCGTGATGCGGCCGCGGTTCGGGCTGATGAGACCGGTGACGATGTTGAAGAGCGTCGTCTTGCCCGCACCGTTGGGCCCAACGATCACCAGCCGCTCGCCGGCCGCGGCGTGCAGGCTCACGTCGCTGAGCGCCTGGAGGCCGCCGAAGTTGTGGGAGAGGCCTTCGACGGCGAGGGCGTTGATCATCCGACCTCGTCCTCGACGCGACGCTGCTCCTGCGCCATCCCGAAGCCTCCCGCCGCCTGCGGCGCCGCGATGATACGTTATCGCCCTCGCTGATCGCGCTCCGGAGCGTGAGGGGGTCGAGCGTGGCCCGCCGGCGCCCCGCGGGGCGTCTCCGCGGCCCGGTGCGGAGCCAGTCGGTTTGCCGGCTCACCGGGCAGCGAACGCGTTGCGACCGCATCGTTCGGACGTCCCGGTGCGGGCTCCACACGTGCGGGCGGCGACGCTGGTCGTACTCGTTCCGTGTGGCTCGCCCCGAAGGGCGGGCGCGGAGGGACCGAGGCCACGGGCGCGGGCGTCGGTGCCGCGACGATCCGCGGCGCCGGCTCGCGTCGCGCGACCGGTGCGGTGGCCTGTGCAGGTGCCGCGACCACGCTCGGCGGCGAAGCGACGGTGGTACGAGCCGGCGGCCGCGTGGCGACGACTCGACGATCGAGGGCAGCCTCGGGCGGCCGCGCCGCGGGGCCGCTGCCGGCGACGAAGCTCGCAGCATCGGGCCGCGTACGAACCGCTCCGTGCACGGGCTGCAGCCGCTGCGTATCGACCTCCACGACGCGCGCCTCGCGCACGGGTTGCCGGCCGAAGTGATCCGCGCGGACCGCCACCACCGCGTTCTGCACGCCGACGTTCTTGTAGACGGTGACGGTCTTGACGTCGACGACGGTCGTGCGATTGACGACGACGTTGTTGACGACACGCGGCCCGCCCCAGCCGACCCACGACGGCCGCCCGACGAAGCGAGACGAGCCCCACCACGGCACGACCGGCTCGCCCCAGCCGAGCGCGACCCAGCTGAGCAGCGGCGCGTTGGCGGCAACGGCCACGCCCGGCGCACCGAAGAAGGCAACGAGCGCAGGAGCGTACGCGGGCCGCACCACGATGGGGCCCGGCGCCCACGCCCACAGTCCATCGATGGAGACCCAGCGGCCATAGTGATACGGCGCCCAGCCCCACGGCGCGGCGTCGACCCACGTCCAGCCGTAGTGACGATCCCAGATCCAGCGCCCCGTGCTGTACGGTGCCCACCCCGCGGGAACGGCGTTCGGAACCCACACCGACCCATACGTCGGGACGACGCGCCAGTTGCCGTAGTGATCGAGATCGTCGACACCGTACACGGCGGACGAAACGTAGCGGGCGCTCATGCTGTCGATCAACTCCTCGGTCCGCGCGTAATTCCACTGATCCCACACGTCGAGGTCCGGAGCGACGTAGGCCTGCACCGATGCGTTCGGCGCGCCGGCGAGCACGACCTCTTCGCTGGGAGTGACCACAACGGATGGCCCGCCGGCGGGCGTCATGGTGGCTCGCCCGCCCCGTCGCGTGATGAAGGACGTCTGGGCCGGCTCGACGTCGACGCGGTAATAGCCGGGACGGTCGATCGTGAAGGCGGCCTGCGGCGTGTCGAGCTCGACCGTCTGATTCGGATCGAGGCTGCGCACATCGACCGACACGTGTCCGTTCGTGACCTTGAACTGCAGGAAGTCGCGATCCTGGTTCGACAGGCCCACCTGGGTGTCGCCCCAGGCCCGCACGAAGGCCCGGGTCCCGATTTGCATCTCGAGGTCGCCCTGGTGGGCCGTGTAGAGCTCGTCGCCCGGAGCCAGCGGGATGTTGACCTCCGCCGGCGACCAGTCCTGAGCGCCCGGCCGCCAGAACGACACCTCGCCGTCGAGGTAGCTCAGGCGCGGCGGAATGAGCCCAAGGGGCGAGGCGTCAGGTGGGGCTGTGGGCACCGCGGCACGGGCGGTCGGCGCGGCGGAGGCGGTGATCGTGACGGCCAGCAGGGTTGCGAGCGCTCGGGTCGCCAGAGTCTTCATGGACCCTTGGACGAACCGTCAGGCGCTCACATTCTGACCGCCGCCTGCCGTGCGCGCAGCAGACCGAGCAAGCCGGCCGGCGCGAACAGCGTCACGACCACGTAGATGAGGCCGAGGATCAACAGCCAGCGCTCGGTGTACGCGCTGATCGCGTTCTCCAGGAAGACGATGGCGGCGCTGCCAACGGCGGGGCCGAGCAGCGTGCCGGCGCCGCCCAGGATCACCATGATCAACGCCATCGCCGAGAAGACGATGGAGAGGTAGGCCGGGCTCACGAAGCCGTTGTAGTAGACGAACAGCGCGCCGGACAGGCCGGCCAGCGTGCCGGCCAGGACGAAGGCGACGTACTTGTGGAGCCAGACGTTGTAGCCGAGCACCTCCATGCGGCGCGCGCTCTCGCGGATGCCGACCAGCGCTCGGCCGAAGGGCGAGCGGACCACGAGCCACATCAGCGCGACGGCCAGCGAGAAGACGACGAGGATGAAGTAGTAGAAGCTGATTCCATCCCCGAGCCGCCACGGCCCGACGGCGGGACGCGTGATGCCGGGCAGGCCGTCGTCGCCGCCGGTGAGCGAGCGCCAGCCGAACGCGATGCCCCACAGCACCTGAGCGAGCGCGAGCGTGATCATCAGCAGGTAGGAGCCCTGCGCGCGCAGGGCCAGGAGCCCGAAGAGCGCGGCCGTGATGGCCGCGGCGATCAGGCCGGCCGCGAAATCGAGCCAGAAATTCGGCGTCAGGCGCAGCGACAGCAGCGCCGTCGTGTAGGCGGCGACGCCGAAATACGCGGCGTGTCCGAGCGAGGGCAGTCCCGCGTAGCCGAGGATCAGGTTCAGGCTCATCGCGAAGACGGCGAAGATGAGCATCTTGGTCAGCAGGCCGAGCTGATAGGACGAGAGCCCCCACGGCAGCGCGATCAGGAGCACGGCCGCGACCAGCGCGAGCCCGCGAGTCATCGCGCGCCGAAGAGTCCCGTGGGCCGCAGCGCGAGGATGATGGCCATCGGCGCGAAGATCGTGAACATCGCGAGGCCGGGGAACAGGACCTTGCCGAACGTGTCGAGCAGGCCCACCAGCAAGCCGCCGAACAGCGCGCCCTTGAGGCTGCCGAGGCCGCCGATGATGACGACGACGAAGGCGAGCAACAGGATCTCGAAATCGGCGCCGGGATAGACGCCGACGAGCGGCCCGCCGATGATCCCGCCGAGCGCGGCGAGGGCGGCGCCCAGCGCGAAGACGCCCGTGGACAGCAGCGAGACGTTGATGCCGGTCGCGCGCGCGATCTCGGCGTCGTCGATGGCGGCGCGGATCATCGCGCCCAGCCTCGTCCGCTCCTGGAAGATCCACAGCGCCAGCCCCACGACGATGCCGACGGCGATCACGAAGAGCCGGTACGACGGGAAGATCATCCCGGCGAAGCGCACCGACGACGACAGGCCCTCGGGCTTGGGAAGCTGGGTGGGCGTGCCGCCCCAGATCCACAGCGAGACGTCGCCGACGATCAAGAGAATCCCGAAGGTCATGAGCGCCTGGGGCAGCTCTTCGTGCTGGGGAAGCCGGCGCAGCACGAAGCGCTCCATCACCACGCCGAGCGCGACCACCAGGGCGACCGCGGCCACGGTGGCGAGCGCGAAGCTGGCGGTGGCGTGGAGCACGGAGAGCCCGACGTAAGCGCCCAGGATGTAGTACGACCCGTGGGCGAGGTTGAGAATGCGCATGAGGCCGTAGATCAGCGACAGGCCGGCGGCGAGGAGGAAGAGCAGCATGCCGAACGAGAGCCCGTTCAGGACCTGGATGGTCCAGAACGTCATGCCGACGTGGCCCACAGTCCCGCGATCGTCGCGCTGTCGGCCACTCGACCGAAGTAGGTGCGCACGTTGTGGACGGCGCCGTCGTGCTCGCGCTCGGTGAAGGCGGCGGCGCAGTCCTCGGCGAGCACGGTGTCGTAGTCGCGCATGAAGGCATCGCGCAGCGTGGACTCCACGCAGACGTTGGTGGTCACGCCGCAGAAGACCAGCGTCGGGCGGGCCAGCGTGCGCAGGACCACCTCGAGCTTGCTTCCGACGAAGGCGCTGTAGCGGTGCTTGACGACCACGATTTCGTCGGCGGCCGGCTTGGCGCGGTAGAACTCGGCACCCCAGGAGTCCGTGGCGCAGATCTCGAGGCCGGCCCGAGTGCGGCGCGAGAGCCAGTTGCGGGAGTTGGTCGACCGGTCGTGATGAGTCTTCACCCACACCACCGGCACGCCGGCCCGCCGCGCGACCTCGACCAGGTGGACGATGCGCTCGGCCGCCGCCTGCACGGCGCCGAGGTGGAAGCCGAGCTTGCCGAACGTCCCCTGGTCGTCGCAGTAATCGTTCTGGACGTCGATGACGATCAACGCGCACGCGTCGGGCGTCACTGAGGAAACTCCTCGCGGATGGCCGGCATGACGTGCCGGGCGAAGCGCTCCATGTTCGCGAGCGTCATCGCGTGGGGCATGGAGCCGACCTGGAAGATGCCCTGGATGATGCCGCAGCCGGCGCGCTTGATGCCCTCCCGCAGCTTCTGCCGAACGGTCTCGGCGCTGCCCACGATGGCGTAGCCGCCCTCCTCGGCCTCCTTCCACGACGAGATGAGCGAGATGAACTTGCGCTTCGCGTGGCCGGGGCGGAGCTGCGATTCCACCGACGTGTGGCCGGGCGGGAACATGTACTCGCGGGGCAGTCGCAGTCCCTTCTTCGCGAGATACCAGAAGTGAGGCTCGAACTCCTCGCGTGCGCTCGTGTCCGTCTCGCCCACGTAGATCATCGCCGGCCAGCCGATCTGTGACGGCGGCACGTCGTAGCCGCAGTGGCTCGCCGCGTACTCGCGCAGCAGGTCGAAGTGCTCGCACATCACGTCGAACTGCGAGTAGGGCAGCGCGATGAACGGGTAGCGTCGGTCGGCCACGAAGCGGATCGTCTCGATGGAGCCGGAGCCGGGGATCCAGATGGGCGGGTGAGGCTGCTGGTAGGTGCGCGGCCACACGTTGACGAAGCGGAAGTCGTAGTGCTTGCCCTCGAAGTGGAAGGGCCCGGGCTCCGTCCACGCGCGCACGATCAGGTCGTGGGCCTCGCGGTACCGTTCGCGCATGAACGTGGGGTTGACCTCGTAGGAGTACGCCTCGACGCCGAGGCCGACGACCATGCCGGCGATCATCCGCCCGCCCGACATGACGTCGAGCATGGCGACCTCCTCGGCCACGCGCAGCGGGTGGTCGTAGAGCGGGAGCGCGCTGCCGAGCACGAGGATCTTCACGCGGCTCGTCATCTTGGTGAGCGCGGCGGCCATGATGTTGGGCGACGGCATCAGGCCGTAGGCGTTCTGGTGGTGCTCGTTGACGCCGATGACATCGAAGCCCAGCCGTTCGGCCGCCACCAGCTGGTCGAGGTAGTCCGTATAGAGCGTCCGCCCGCGCTCGGGATCGAACAGCGTGTTGGGCAGCGTCAGCCACGCCGAGTCGTGCTTCTGCTCGAAGTCGGCCGGCAGGTGGGGCCACGGCATGAGATGGAAACAGACGATCTGCACGTCAGGCCTCGAGGAAGCTGAGCACGACGTCGGCAAAGCGCTCGGGATGCTCGAAGGGCGGCAGGTGGCCGGATTTTTCGATCACCACGAGCCGGGCGCCGGGGATGCCGTTGGCGTAGGCCTCGCCGTAGGCGAGCGGCAGGAGCTTGTCGTCCGAGCCCCACACGACCAGCGTCGGCGCGGTGATCCGGCCGAGCCGGCTCGTCAGCTTCCGCTGGGCCACGTGCGGGTGCCACAACAGCCGCGCGGCGGCTTCCCGGCCGCGCAGGACCGTCTCCATCCGCTCCGGCGGCACGGCATCGGGCACCAGCGTCGTCGCGAGCCTCGACGCCGGATCGTGGAAGAGCAGCGCGCGCGCCTTGGCCGGCGTGGCCATGAAGATGTTGCCGCGCGGGACGCCGGCCACCCGCGTGCCGGCGGCGTCGACCAGCACCAGGCGCTTCACGCGCTGCGGGTGGCGCAGCGCCAGCTCGGCGGCGAGCCAGCCCCCGAGCGACAGCCCCACGACGTCCGCCTGCTCGAGCCCGAGCTCGTCCATCACGTCGACCGTGTGGAACACGAGGTCCTCGATGTCCTCGATCTCGTCGAACCCCCCGGACTCACCGAATCCCGGGTGGACCGGCAGGAACACGCGGCGGCGACCCGCCAACCAGTTGTGGACCGGCATCCATATATAGAGGCCGGCGCCGTGCAGGTAGAGGAGGGGCGGCCCGTCCCCGCCCTGCCAGAGCTGGACGGTCTTGCCGCGGACCTCGAGCGCTACTTCTTGTTCCACCATCCCCACACGTCTTCCTGACGCACGTTCGGGATGCGCTCGATCACCGTGTTCACGTAACGCCCGCCCACCTTCTCGGCCCTGGTGACGTAGATCGGCGTGATGACCTGGCGGTACTGATCGAACTCGAGATGCCCGCGCGGCGTCTTGAGCTTGGGCAGCGCGTTCTTCAGCGCCTCGCGGACCTTGTCGCGATGGCTCAGGTCGCCCTTGAGGTCGTCGAGGGCCTGGGCGATCAGCTCCAGGGTCATCCAGCCGGCGTCGCTGTAGCGGCTGGGCCAGGTCTTGTAGCGCTTGTCGTACTCGGCGACGAACGCCTTGTTCTCGGGATTGTCGAGCGTGGACGTGTAGGAGCCCATCGTCACGATCCCGAGCGCAGCGTCGCCGACCGCGGGCATGATCGTATCGTCGACCAGGACCGCGTGCCCGGTCAGCGGCATCTTTTCGCCGATGCCGTACTCCCGGTACTGCTTCACGAAGCGGATCGCGTCGGCGCCGGCGAACCACGCGTAGACCGCGTCGGCCTTCTCGGCGCCCGCCTGCGCCAGGTACGGCGCGAAGTCGGGCGTGTTGAGCGGCGGATAGATCTCCTTGACGATCTCGCCGCCGGCCGCCTTGAAGCCGGCGATGAAGGCCTCGACCGCGTGGCGGCCGGCCACGAAGTCCGTGGCCATGACGACGACCCGCCGGTACTTCGTGTTCTTCATCATCCACGCGCCCATCGGATAGTTCGACTGATCCGTCGTCTCGGCGATGCGGAAGATGGAGGGCGACGCCTGCTGGGGCGACGTGAGCACGCGCGTGAAGGCGACGGGGACGATCAGTGGCGTCTGCTGCTCGTGGACGTAGCTGCGGATGGCGACGGCGACGACGCTACTGACCGGGCCGACCAGAAAATCGACGTGATCGCGCTCGACGAGCTTCTTGATCTTGGTCAGCGCGATGTCGGGCTTGGCCTCGTCGTCCTCCTTCAGCACCTCGATCGCGCGCCCGCCCGCCTTGCGGCCGATCTTGGTGAGGTAGAGCTCGAAGCCGTTGGTGGTGTCGATCCCCTGCACCGAGAGCACGCCGGTGTATGGGAGCAGCAGCCCGATCTTGACCGCCGGCGCCTGGGCCAACGAGTCCTCCCCGGCCGACGCCAGCAACACGAGACAGACTAGCGTGATCGTGTACCGTCTCATGGTCACACTCCTCGCGGGAGAAGGTACCTCACTGACCAGGCTTGATCGAGCTCACCAGTCGTTCAAACGCCTCGCGCTGGCGCTCGAGCGTGTCACGTCGCCGCCCTGGCCAGGGCCGAAGTAGAAGACCGTGCACTCGGCCGGCCCGCCCGGGCCCGGGATGCGATACTGGCCGCGACGTAGTGGCGACGACGGTTTCTCCTTCGTCCACTCGGACGGCGCCGTCCACGTCAGGGCCTTCTGGCCATGGTCACTTCCGGTCGGCGGCTGAGCAAGCTGAGCGGAGCCGCTGGAGACAGCGACGAACGCCAGCACCGCCATCGACAGGAGCGGCACGAGGCTTCTCGAACGTGGCATGAGCGTCTCCTGAATCCGGGAGGACCGCGGGAAATGTACCAGATCGCGCGGTAATCGGTCGCCTCATGGCTCGCATCGTCGTCCTCGATTCCGTCACGCAGTGCGCGGGGCGTGTTCAGGCGGGTGACGTCCTCGTCGCCGGGTCGTTCGCCGGCGCCCTCTCGCTCGGCCTGGCGCTGCCGTTTGGCATCCGGGCGTTGATCGCGCACGCGGCCGGCGTGGGAAAGGAC
>QHTB01000169.1 GCA_003220615.1 Candidatus Rokuibacteriota bacterium | reverse complement strand
CGTCATCCCCGTCAGCGATCGCGCCGCCGTCGTCTCGCGCATCAAGATCATGGCGAGCCTCGACATCGCCGAGCATCGCCTGCCCCACGACGGCCGCATCCGTCTGGTGCGAAAGGGACGCGCGCTCGATCTTCGCGTGTCGACGGTGCCGTCGCTCCACGGCGAGAAGGTCGTCCTGCGGTTGCTCGACCTCGACAGCGTGGCGATCCCGCTCGCCGGTTGCGGCCTCGCGCCCGATCATCTGTTGGCGCTTCAAGGACTGACGCGCCGGCCGCAGGGCACGATCCTCGTGACCGGCCCGACGGGCAGCGGCAAGACGTCCACGATCTACGCGTGCCTGAGCGACATCAAGTCCGAGACGACCAACATCGTGACGATCGAGGACCCGATCGAATACGAGATGGACGGCATCACGCAGATCGCCGTCCACGAGAAGATTGGTCTGACGTTTGCCCACTGCTTGCGCTCCGTTCTGCGCCAGGACCCCGACATCATTCTCGTCGGCGAGGTACGAGACCTGGAAACGGCGCGCATCGCCATGCAGGCGTCGCTCACGGGCCACCTCGTGTTCGCGACGCTCCACACCAACGACGCCGTCGGCGCCATCACGCGGCTCGCCGACATGGAGATTCCCCGCTACCTCATCGCCTCGTCGATGACCGCCGTGCTGGCCCAGCGCCTCGTCAGGCGACTCTGTCCGGACTGCAAGGTGGGATACGAGCCGGACGCCGCCACGCGCATGCTGCTCCACGCCGACGCGGCGCCGCTCACGCTCTATCGCGCCGAGGGATGCGCGTCCTGCCACAGCTCGGGCGTCATCGGTCGCACGGCCATCTTCGAGATGGTGCCGATCACCGAGGATCTGCGCGTCCTGATCAACGACCGCGGCAGTGAAGCCGACCTGCGCGCCTGCGCTCGCGGCGAGGGCGCGCGCTCGCTCTTCCAGGACGGCGCGCGCAAGGTGCTGGACGGCACGATCGCGCTGGAGGAGCTCAAGCGCGTGGCGGAGCCGGATCGACTGTAACGCGCTGCAGCCGCCTGATCCCACGTCGGGCTCTTCCCGGTAGTCCACTGCACAGAATCGTCGCTCTCGCGGCGTTCCACCCCTGGAATGGTCCTTGCCCCCGATGTGAGCAGCCATGGTGTGGAGTCGTCGCGGTTCGTGGATCCTCGCCGCCGTCGTCGCGCTGGCGTGGGCACCCGCCGCGCTCGCCACCACGGTGGTCCCCGTCGCCGACGCCGACCTGGTCAGCACCGCCACCGCGATCGTGATCGCCGACGTGAAGGCCATCGAGAGCCGCTGGGATCCCGCGACGCGCCGGATCTTCACCGTCATCACGCTGGACGTTCGCGACAGCCTGAAGGGCGAGATCCCACTCGGGCCGCTGACGATCCGGCAGCTCGGCGGTCGCGTGGCCGGCATGCAGGCGTGGGTCGAGGGTAGCCCGGAGTTCACCGTGGGCGAGCGAGTCCTGGTATTTCTCTCGCGCAACGCCGACGGCACGCTTCGCGTGGCCCACCTCTATCAAGGCAAGTTCTCGATCCAGTCCGACGCCCAGACGGGCGCCAGCCACGCGGTGCGCGCGCCCGGGCGTCACGTGCACGTACTCGGCCGCGGCGCGGCCGCGATGGAGCGGCGACCGCTGACCGATTTCCTGCGCGACATCCGTCTCCACGTGGGCCGCGGGCCGCGAGGCACGGCGGCGCACTCCCAGGTCCCGCCGGCGAGCGCCAGCGGTCAGGTGACCGAGGTCCAGAGCTCGTTCGTCTTCCTCGACGTGCCGGCCCGTTGGTTCGAGCCCGACAGCGGCGTGGCGATCTCGATGCACGTCAACGGGAGCGAGCCGCTCGCGCCCACCAGCGGCCTCGGACAGGTCCGTGACGGCTTCGCCGCGTGGAACGCGGTGACGGGATCGCGGCTGCGCTACACCGACGGTGGATCGACCGACGCGCGCGGCTTCACCTTCGACGGCGTCAGCACGATCTCGTTCGGCGATCCCCTCGGCCAGCTCGATCCCTCGACGAACTGCTCGGGCACGCTCGGGTTCGGTGGGTATTTCCGCGACGACACGGAGACGCGTGTCGTGAACGGCCAGACGTTCTCGCGCATCCTCGAAGGGGACGTCGTCTTCAACGACGGCTGGGCCGGCTGCGGGTTCTACGAGACCTACGCGAACCTGGCCGAGGTGGCGACGCACGAGCTCGGCCACGCCCTCGGCCTCGGGCACTCGACGAATCCCGACGCCACGATGTACGCCTTCGCGCACTTCGACGGCCGCGGCGCGGCCCTGCGCGACGACGATCGCGCCGGCGTCCGCTTCGCCTATCCCGCTCCGACGCTCACCGTCCAGCGCACCGGCAGCGGCACGGTCACGAGCAATCCTGCCGGGATCGACTGCGGGAGCGACTGCAGCGAATCGTATGCGCCGGGGACCGCGGTGACGCTGATGGCGGCGCCGGCCGCGGGCTCGGCGTTCGGCGGATGGAGCGGAGCCTGCAGCGGGACCGGCACGTGCTCGGTCACGCTCTCCGCGTCCACGTCCGTGACCGCGTCGTTCGTGGGCGGACTGAGCGTCGCGATCACGGCTCCGGCCAATGGCGCGACCGTGTCCGGCACCGTCACCGTGTCGATGGCCGCCAGCGGCGGGTCCGGTGGTTACACCTACCGCCTGGCCGTCGACGGCGCGACCGCGTTCACCGGCACGACGCCGTCGTTCGCCTGGAACACATCGGGCATGGCGGGTGGATCTCACACGCTTGCCGCCACCGTGACGGACTCGGGCGGGCGAACCGCGACGTCGAGCATCACGGCGACGGTCTCCAATGGGGCCTCGGCGCTGCGCGTCGCGATGACGACCCCGAGTGCCGGCGCCACCGTCAGCGGAGTGGTCTGGGTGACGGTGTGGGTCGATGGCGCGACCGCTCCGTCCACGGTCACCCTCAGCGTCTCGGGCACGGTGGTGAAGAGCCAGACGTCGAGCAGCATGCCGATGACGCTCGACTGGGACTCGCGCCTGACGTCCGACGGGATCAAGACCCTCACGGTCAGCGCACGTGACGCCGCCGGCAACACCGGCTCGGCGTCGCTGAGCGTGACCGTCGCGAACGGCACCACTCCGCCGCCGCCGCTCACGGCCCGCTTCACGAGTCCGGCCAACGGCGCGACCGTGAGCGGCACCGTCACCGTCGGCATGGAGGTCGGCGGCGCCTCCGGCGCCTCGAACACGTTCCGCCTGACCATCGACGGGACTCTGGCCTCGACCCAGACCGTCGCGGGAACGACGGCCTCGTTCGCCTGGAACACCAGCGCCCTCGCCAACGGGAGCCACACACTCGCGCTGAGCGCCAGTGACGCTGCCGGCCGCACGGTCACGGCGACGATCACGGTCACCGTGCAGAACACGACGTCACCGCCTCCACCGCCGCCGCCTCCGCCGACTGGCGGCACGCTGAACGTGGCCATGACAAGCCCTGGCGCGGGGTCGACGGTCAGCGGCGTGGTGTGGGTCACGATCTGGGTCAACGGCGCCAGCGGAGCGTCGACCGTCACGCTGTCGGCCGGCGGCACCGTGGTGAAGACGCAGACGTCGAGCAGCATGCCGGTGACGCTCGATTGGGACTCGCGGCTGACGCCCAACGGCGCGCAGACGCTCACGGCGAGCGCCCGCGACGCGACGGGCAACACCGGCTCGGCGTCGATCAACGTGACCGTCGCCAACAGCGGCACACCGCCGCCACCACCCGCGCCGCTCACCGTGAGCTTCACGAGCCCGGCCAACGGCGCCACGGTCAGCGGCACCGTCACCGTCGGCATGGCCGTAAGCGGAGCCACCGGATCGACCTCGTTCCACGACGATCGCCAACGGCAACCACACGCTGACGGTCAGTGCGCTGGATGGCGCGAGCCACAGCGCGAGCGCGACGATCACCGTCACCGTGAACAACCAGGCGGTGCCGCCCCCGCCGCCGGCCGGCGGCACGCTGTCGATCGCGTTCACCGCTCCCGGCGAGGGAGCCACGGTGAGCGGCACCGTCTGGATGGTGATCTGGGTCAACGGCGCCAGCGGATCGTCCAACACGTTCACGGTCTCGGTCGGCGGCACGCTGATCAGGACGCAAACGACGGGCGGCGCCAACGTCTCGATCCCGTGGGACACGGCCGGCTTCGCCAACGGCCCGCAGACGATCACCGTCACCGTGCGCGACGCTACCGGCAACACGGGCAGCGGCGCGCGCTCCGTCACCGTCGCCAACTAGAACTTCCCGCCTCTCCGTTTCTCACGCGCCGAGCGCTTGATTTCTCTCGTCGGCTCGGCCACCATCCGGGGCCATGAAGACATTCCCCGACTACGAGCACTACGACGCGCTCGGGCTGGCCGCGCTCGTTCACGGCGGCAAGGTGACGCCGCTCGAGCTGCTCGAATCCGCCATCGCGCTCGTCGAGGCGCGGAATCCAAAGATCAACGCCGTCGTCATGCGCCTCTACGACTACGGGCGCAAGCAGATCGCCGACGGCCTGCCCGACGGGCCCTTCCGGGGCGTCCCGTTCCTCTTGAAGGACCTCACCGCGGTGCTGGCCGGCGTGCCGATGACGCGCGGCTCGCGCTTCTTCGCCGACTCGCCACCGGCCACCGCCGACAGCGAGCACGTCAAGCGTCTCAAGCGCACCGGCCTCGTCTTCTTCGGCCGCACCAATTCCTGCGAGCTCGGACTGTCGTTGACGTGCGAGCCGCAGCTCTATGGCCCGACCCGGACGCCGTGGGACCTCACGCGCATCTCCGGCGGCTCCAGCGGTGGCGCGGCCGCGGCGGTGGGCGCCCGCATCCTGCCGATGGCCCACGCCAGCGACGGCTTCGGATCGATCCGCGCGCCGGCCGCGTGCTGTGGCCTGGTCGGCCTCAAGCCGACGCGCGGGCGCAACACGTTCGCGCCCTACACCGGCGAGGGCCTCGGCGGCTGCTCGACCGAGCACGCCGTGACGCTCACCGTGCGTGATTGCGCCGCGCTGCTCGACGCGACGGCGGGAACCGGGCCCGGCGATCCGTACGCTGCGCCGGCGCCGGCCCGTCCATATCCGGCCGAGATCGGAGCGACACCCGGGCGGCTGCGCATCGCCTGGACGGCCAAAACGCCGAACGGCGCCAAGGTCGAGCGCGAGAGTCTCGACGCCCTCGCCGAGACCGTGAGGCTCTGCACCGATCTGGGTCACGACGTCGAGGCCGCGGACCCCGAGATCGACGGCGCTGCGGTCGTGCCGACGTTCCTCACGCTCGCCGCCGCCAACACCGTGGTCAACCTCGCCGGCCATCCGACGGGCAAGAAAGCCGGTCCGAGTGACGTCGAGCGCGTGACGTGGGCGACCGCACAGCGGGGCGAGCGTGTGAGCGCCGCCGACTACGTGCGGGCCACGCAGACGATGCACCGGCTCGGCCGCCAGATGGCGGCGTTCCACTCACGCTACGACGTGCTGCTGACGCCGGGGCTCGCCACGCTGCCGCCCAAGCTGGGCTTCATCGACATGATGCTCGACGACTTCGACGAGTACTGGCGGCGCGTCTTCCATTTCTCGCCGTTCACGGTGTGGTTCAACCTGACCGGCCAGCCGGCGATGATGCTGCCGCTCGGCCAGGCCCAGGGCCTGCCGATTGCTGTCCAGCTCGTCGCTTGCTTCGGCGACGAGGGGACGCTGTTCCGCCTGGGCTCCCAACTCGAAGCCGCGCGCCCCTGGTTCGAGCGGAGGCCGACGCTCTAGAGTCCGGGAACGCGGCCGAGGGCGCGCAGGACGCGCTCGGGCGTGATCGGCTGCTCGGTGATCATGACGCCGAGCGGCGCCAACGCGTCGTTCACGGCGTTCAGCACGGCGGCCGGAGCACCGGTGGTGCCGGCCTCGCCCGCGCCCTTGAAGCCGCCGGCCAGGTGCGGCGCCGGCGTCTCGAGATGGTGGCACTCGATCGGCGGCACGTCGCTCGCCTTCGGGATCGCGTAATCCATCAGCGTCGTCGTCAGGAGCTGGCCGGCCTCGTCGTACGCGCAGTGCTCCATCAACGCGCCACCGAGGCCCTGGGTGACGCCGCCCACGATCTGGCCGGCGACGAGCGCGGGATTCACGATACGGCCGCAGTCGTCCACGGTCACGTAGCGCAGCAGCCGCACGCGCCCCGTCTCCACGTCGACGTCGACCACGGCGAGGTGCGCGCCGTTGGTGAAGGTCCACGCCTTCGGATTGGTGTAGTGGACGGTGGCGTCCACGCTCGGCTCGAGGCCGCGCAGCTCGTTGGATCGGAAGTGCACGGCGCGGGCGAGGTCGCGGAGACCGAGGCCGTGGTCGGTGCCCCGCACCACGGCGCGGCCGTTCTGCAGCTCGATGTCGTCGGCGTGAGCTTCCAGCAGCACGGCTGCTATGCGCTTGATCTTGTCGGCGAGCGCGCGGGCGGCCAGGAGCGTGGCGCCGCCGCCGATCGGCATGCCACGGCTCGCCCACGTGCCACCGCCATACGGCACCATCGCGGTGTCCCCGGAGATCACGGTGATCGCGTCGAGCGCGACGCCGAGCTCGTCGGCGATGATCTGGGCGAGCGCCGTCGGCGTTCCCTGCCCCTGGTTGGTCACGCCGGCCAGCGCCGTGACGGCGCCCGACGGCTCGAGCCTCACCGTCGTCCCTTCCTGGCCGGAGATCGGCGCTCCCCCGATCCCGTAGAACTGAGCGCCCGGCCCGGTCAGCTCCAGGAAGCACGCGAGCCCGATGCCGACGTGACGTCCCGCCGCACGGGCGGCCGCCTGCTCGCGCCGGAGCTCGGCGTACTTCGCCACGTCGAGCAACCGCTCGAAGGATTCCTGGAACGATCCGCTGTCGTACACGTTGCCGGCGGCCGAGGTATAGGGCAGCTCATCGGCGCTCAGCAAGTTCCTCCGGCGCACGTCGGCGGGATCGAGGCCGAGATCGCGCGCGATCACGTCGATCATGCTCTCGGTGACGGCCGTCGCGATGGGATGACCGACCGCGCGGTACTGCGACGTGATCACCTTGTTCTGCGCGACGACGCGCAGCGACGCCCGGTAGTCGCTCAGCCGGTAGGGCCCGGGCAGCAGCCTCAGGACCTGGCCACCCTCGACGACGCTCGAGCGCGGGAAGGCGGAGTACGGGCCGACGGCGGCCGTGATGGATCCGCTCATGGCCAGCAACGTCCCGTCAGCGGTCGCGGCGACCTCGACCGCGACCGTCTGCTCCCGCGCGTGGATGTCGGAGAGGAACGATTCATGCCGCGTGGCCACGAACTTCACGGGGCGGCCGAGCGTGAGCGCCAGCGCGACGGCCGCCAGGTCGTCCTGGTAGACGTGGATCTTGATGCCGAACGAGCCGCCGACGTCGGGCGCGATCACCCGCACGCGGTGCTCGGGCAGGCCGAAGAGATCGGCCAGCACCGCCTGCATCATGTGCGGCACCTGCGTCGAGATCCACACGGTGAGCGCGCGCGTCGACGGATCGAAATCGGCGACGAGGCCGCGCGGCTCCATCGGCACGCCGGTGTGACGGCCCACCCTGAACGTGCGCCGGTACGTGCGATGGGCACGCGCGCGGGCCGCGTCGACGTCGCCGGTGGCGAGCTCGGTCGCGTAGATCAGGTTGTCGGCGAGCTCGTCGTGGATGAGCGGCGCGTCGGGCGCCAGCGCAGCGTCGGGGCTCAGCACGGCGGGCAGCGGATCGTAACGAGCGACTACGCGCTCGGCTCCATCCTCGGCCTGGGCCCGCGTCTCGGCGGCGACCACCGCGACGGGCTCGCCCACGTAGCGCACGCGATCGGTGGCCAGGGGCAGCATGGCGCCGGTCTTCATGCCCCGGTAGTGCTCGAGGATTCCGCGATAGGGCTTGCAGAGCCGCGCGGTGTCACCGCCGGTCAGCACGCACGCCACGCCGGGCGCGCGTCGTGCATCTCCGGCGTCGATCCCGACGACGCGGGCGTGAGCGTGCGGGCTGCGCACGAACGCGACGTGGACCATGCGCGGCAACGTCACGTCGTCCACGTAGCGGCCACGGCCGGTGAGCAGGCGCGGGTCGTCGCCGCGCCTGGCGCTCGAGCCCACGTGCGGCATCGCGGGCGGGACTGTACCACGTTGACACGACTGGGCGGCGCTCCTATGATCGCTCCACTTCACGCCCGGGAACCGCCTGGCGCGTCCCCGGGATCTGCGTGACGCCTGACGACAGGAGGCGGCAATGAACCGTCGCACATTTCTGACCACGACCGCGGCCGGCGCTGCGGTCTTCGGCTTTCCAGCGATCCTCCGGGCCCAGAGCAAGGACGTGATCAAGATCGGCTTCCCGCTCCCTCTGACGGGCCCGTTCGGTGCGCTCGCCGTCGACCAGCAACGCGGCGCGACCCTGGCCATGGAAGAGCTGAACGCGAAGAACGGCATCCTGGGCCGCAAGGTCGAGGTGCTCTTCCGCGACGACCAGCT
Source organism: Candidatus Rokuibacteriota bacterium (assembly GCA_003220615.1). GTDB lineage: Bacteria > Methylomirabilota > Methylomirabilia > Rokubacteriales > CSP1-6 > 40CM-68-15. Next base: position 28,325 of record QHTB01000169.1, on the reverse strand, counting down.
CAAGCCCGCCATCGGCGCCCAGCGGACGAAGGAGTTGATCGAGAACGAGCACGTGCAATTCGTCGTCGGCGGCCTCGCCGCCCACGTGCAGATGGCCATCAACGAGCAGACCAAGAAGTCCGGCGTGCTCTTCATCTCGGTCAGCCAGTCCGACGAGATCAGCGCCAAGCCCGACACGAGCCCGCTCACCTTCCACGAGGCGCTGAACCCGACCATCACCACGCGGGCGGTCGGCGGCTGGGCGGTGAAGAACGTCGCCAAGAAGTGGTGGGTCGTGTACGCCGACTACGCGTGGGGCAAGCAAAACAATGCCGTCTTCGCCGACGTGGCGCAGAAGAACGGCGCGACGATCGTGGGCACCACGCCCTACCCGCTCGGCAACGCCGAGTTCTCGGCCCACCTGCCGAAGATCCAGGCGGCCAAGCCAGAGGCGATTTACAGCGTCACGCCGGGCGCCGACAACATCGCCTTCCTGAAGCAGTACGCGAGCTTCGGGATGAAGAAGACGACCCCGGTCGTCCAGCCGCTGCTCTGGCTGCCCCAGCTCAAGGAAGGCGGCGCCGAGGTGTACGCCGACATCTACGGCGGCACCAACTTCTACTGGGAGCTCGCCGACACGGTCCCGCAGGCCAAGCGCTACAACGACGCCCACCAGAAGCGCTTCGGGATGCCGGCCGGCGACTACGGTGCGTACGCGTACAGCGGCGTCATGGAAGTCGCGCGCGGCATCGAGCTGACGAAGTCCACCGAGCCCAAGGTCGTGGCCGATGCGCTGCGCGCCAGCCGCGAGTACGACCATTACAAGGGCAAGCAGTGGTGGCGCGCGTGCGACGGCAAGTCGTTCCAGGACATGTGGATCCTGAAGGGACGCCAGCCCGGCAAGACGCGCGGTGAGTGGGGCATCGTCGAGGTCGTGGCCCGCATCCCGGCCAACGAGGAGCTCGACCGCTCCTGCGCCGAAAAGGGCCTGGCCTAGCGGCCCTACGTGTTCGACGTCTCGGCGTCGGCGCTCGCCGCCCAGATCTTCACGGGCCTCGTGCTCGGGGGGATCTTCGTGCTGCTCGCCATCGGCCTCAGCCTGATCTTCGGGTTGATGACGGTGGTGAATTTCGCCCACGGCGCGCTCTACATGCTCGGGGCGTACTTCGGCGTGTTCCTGCTCGGGCTCACGAAGAACTTCTGGCTCTCGCTGGTGGTCGCGCCCCTCATGGTGTTCGTCCTGGGGCTCGCGATCGAGCGGGTGCTCGTGCGTCCTCTCTACGGCCGCTCGATCGACGATCCCCTCCTGCTCACGTTCGGCCTCTCGCTGGTCGTGGTGGAAGCCGTCCGCATCGTCTGGGGCAAGATCGGGCTGACCATCGACCCGCCCCGCGCGCTCAGCGGCGCCCTCGATCTCGGCTTCATGACGTTCCCGCTCTATCGCTTCTTCGTCATCGCGGTCACCATGCTCGTGCTCGTCGGCCTCTGGCTGTTCCTCGAGCGCACCAACGTCGGCCTGATCATCCGGGCCGGCTCGCGCGATCCGCTCATGGTGCGCGCCCTCGGCCTCGACCTCGGCCGCGTCTGGCTGCTCGTCTTCGGCATCGGCGCCGGGCTCGCCGGCCTGGCCGGCATCCTGGCCGGCCCGATGCGCCCCGTCTATCCCGAGATGGGCATCACGATGGTGATCGAGTCGTTCGTGGTCGTGGTGGTCGGCGGCATGGGGAGCCTGCTCGGCGCGGTCGTGGCCGGCATCATCATCGGCGAGGTCGTGAGCCTCACGACGTTCTTCGCGCCGAAGCTCTCCGAGATCATGGTCTTCGTCGTCATGGCGCTCGTCCTGCTCGTCCGCCCCAGCGGACTCTTCGGCGAGGCAGGACTGCTCGAATGAAGCCACGCGTACCCATCGCTCGCCACCTTCGGCCCGAGCCGGGCTCGCGCTCCGTTCAATGAATCCCCGCGTACCCATCGCTCGCCACCCTCGGCCCGAGCCGGGCTCGCGCTCCGTTCAATGAGGCCCCGCGTACCCAGCGCTCGCCACCCGCGGCCCGAGCCGGGCTCGCGCTCCGTTCAATGATCCGGCGCGTCGGCGACGTCATCGGCCGGCATCCGGTGCTGGCCTTCTTCGTCGTCTTCGGGATCTTTCCGTTCGTGGTGCCCTACAAGGCGCTGGCCACCCAGGTGCTGATCTACGGGCTGCTGGCTCTCGGCTTCAACCTGCTCTACGGCTACACGGGACTGCTCTCCTTCGGCCACGCCGCCTACTGGGGCCTCGGCGCGTACGGCACCGGCATCGCGCTGGCCAAGCTGAAGGTCGGCTCGCTGTGGCTGGCGCTCGGCGCCGGCGTCGGTCTCGCGCTGCTGGGGGGCGCCTTCGTCGGCTTCTTCGCGCTGCGCCGCCGCGGCATCTACTTCTCGATGCTGACCCTGGCCTTCGCGCAGCTCTTCTACTTCATCGCGTTCCACCTGGCCGACTGGACGGGCGGCGACGACGGCCTGCGCGGCATCACGGTCCTGCCCGTGCGACTACCGGGCTACACGCTCTCCCTCGACTCACCGCTGGCCTTCTATTACTTCGCGCTGGTGCTGGTCGGCTTCGCGGTGTTCGGGCTCCAGCGAATCCTGAGATCGCCGTTCGGCGCCGTGCTGCAGGCGATCCGCGAGAACACCGACCGCGCCGCCGCCTGCGGCTACGACGTGGCCAGGGTCAAGCTCCTCTCGTTCGTCTTCTCGGCGATGATCGCGGGCCTGGCCGGTGCGCTGGATGCGCTGCGGCTCACCGTCGTGCCGGTCGAGTCGCTCTACTGGACGACGTCGGGGCAGGTCGTGATCATGACCCTGCTCGGAGGCGCCGGTACGTTCTTCGGCCCCTTCGTGGGCGCGGCCACCTGGCTCCTGCTCGAGGACCGGATCGCCATCGTCACCGAATCGTGGCCCCTCATCATCGGCGCCATTTTCATGGTCTTCGTGCTGTTCCTGCCCCGGGGGATTTGGGGAACACTGCTGGGAGGTCTCTATGGCCGACAAGGTGCCTAGCATCGTCGAGACCGCAACACGGCTGGCGCGCGAGACGCTGGCGCCGCGCGCCGCCTGGTACGATCGCGACGGCGTCAATCCCGTCGAGAGCTGGCGCGACCTCCATCGCGAGCGGCTGCTCGCCATCGGGATCCCCACCGCCTACGGCGGCGAAGGCCTCGACATGGCCACCTACGTCGCCGTCATCCGGGCGCTGGCCCGCGGCTGCGCCAACACCGCGATGACCCTGCACATGCACTCGACGGTGATGAAGTTCATCGCGGCGCTGGGCACCGAGGTCCAGAAGCGCCGCTACTTCGCCGACGTCGTCGAGCACGGCCGGCTCTTCGGCTCGTGGGGCAGCGAGCCCGCGGTCAGCCTCTCCCGCACGCTCCTCATGGAGACGGCGATCCGCGAGGCGGGCGAGGGCTGGGCCGTCGACGGCGTGAAGCACTTCTGCACGATGGCGCTGGGCGCCTCGCAGTACATGGTGTGGTGCGCGCTCGACGGCGAGAGCGACATGGGCAAGGCGCTCGTCCTGGCCCTGGTCCCGGCCGACGCCGACGGGATCACCACCGACGGCAAGTGGAACACGCTCGGTATGCGCGGCACCTACAGCCCGTCGGTGACGTTCTCCGGCGTCTGGATTCCCCGCGAGGCCGCGCTCGGCCGGCCGGGCTCGGCGATCCAGGTCGGTGTGGTCGAGAGCTTCGGCCTCGGCTACGCGGCGATCTACGTCGGCGTCGCCGAGGCGGCGCTCGACTTCGCGATCGACTACGCGAAGAAGCGCGTCGTCAAACCCGAGAACATCGCGGTCGCCCAGGATCCGACGGTGCAACGCCACATCGGCGGCCTCGCCGTGCGTCTCGACGCCGCCCGCCTCGTGCTGGAGGACTCGGCGGCTCGCTGGGAGAGCGCCGAGATCGCCGAGCGCGGCAACCTCGCCAACAAGGCGAAGTTCCTGGCCACCGAGACGAGCCTGGAGGTTACCTCCAAGGTCATCCAGGTCGTCGGCGGCCGCGGCGCCTACAAGGACTACCCGGCCGAGCGCGCCTTCCGCGACGTGCGCACGGCCACGCTCATGCCTCCGACGGTCGATCGCATGCTGGAGACGATCGGCAAGGCGGCGCTCGGGATCCAGGAGGGAATGTTCAGGATCGGCGGCGGGCCCCAGGGGGCCTGAGCGCCGGACGAGGAGGACGGCATGCGATCGGCATCTCGGACGATCCTCACGGTTCTCGTAGCGATCCTCGTCCTGTCGCCCGTGGTGGCGGCCGCCCAGGCCGTGCCCGGCGCCACCGCCGACGAGCGAGCGATCAACGGCGCCAAGGCCTACATGAAGTCCAAGAACCTCACGTCGCTCAAGCTGAACATGATGATGCCGTCCATCTTCACCGCGGGCAGCACGGGCGAGATGGCCAACTTCGAGAAGGCGACCGGCATCGGCGTGAACTACTTCGAGGTCGGCATCCTCCAGATCCAGGCCAAGGCCATGTCCGAGGCCGTGGCCAAGAGCGGCAGCTTCGACTTCTGGATCGGCGACCCGATCTCGCTGCCCGATCTCGTCGAGGCCGGGCTGGTGCGTCCCATCGACGACCTGGCGGCGCGCGGCAAGCCGGACTTCGACGACGTCGTCGCCGGGTTCGTGGAGCAAGGCCGGTACAAGGGCAAGACGTACGGGATGTTCGGTGACGGCGACAACTGGATCATGGTGATCCGCAAGGACCTCATCGACGCGCCCGGCGAGAAGCAGAAGTTCAAGGCCAAGTACGGCTGGGAGCCGGGCTGTCCCGACACCTACGAGCAGTGGTACCAGCTCGCCGAATTCTTCACGCGCGATCCCAAAGGCACCGGCGTGCCCGAGCTCTACGGCGCCATGGGCTACCGCGCGCGCGGCTGGGGCTGGCGCTGGTGGCTCCAGCAGTTCTACGCCAAGGGCGGGATGCCGTTCGACGACACCATGAAGCCGCTCATCGCCGGCAAGGAAGGCGTGGAGGCGCTCAAGGACTACATCGCGCTGACGAAGTTCATGCCCAAGGACATCCTGGGCTGGGCCACGCCGCAGGCCTACCCGTTCTTCGCGGGCGGCAACGCGTTCTCGATCATGACCTATCCGTCGATCGCCATCGCCGCCGAGCATCCCGAGAAGTCGAAGATCGCCGGCAAGAACCGCTATTGCCTGGTCCCCGGCTACGTCGTGAACGGCAAGCTCGTCCGGCGCTCGCTGCAGGGCTTCGGCAACCTGCTCTACGTCTCGAACTACTCCAAGCACCCGGAGGCGGCCTACTGGCTCGCCCAGTACCTGACGAGCAAGGAAGTGTCGGCGCGGCTCGTATCCGGACCGAACTCGGTGTGGGACCCCTACATGAAGTCGCATCTCACCGACCCGCGCGTGATCAAGGCGCGGACGAAGGAGATGCTCGAGGTCCACCTGAAGAACGCGCAGGTGACGGCGCCGATGATCCTCATCCAGGGTGCCGTGGAGTACAACGACGTCCTCGATCAGAACGTCCAGGAGGCGCTGCTCGGCAAGCTCACGCCCGAGGACGCGCTCAATCGGACGGCGGCGGCCTGGGAAAAGATCACCAACCAGCTCGGCCGCAAGCAGCAGATCGAGGGGTGGAAGGCGCTCAAGCCCGCGTTCCCGACGAAGAACGTCCCGGATTAGCTCCATGCCCGGCGTGATGTCCCGGTGGCTCGAACGGGAGCGCGTCTTCAAGTGGCTCCCGTTCGTGCCCGTCCAGGGACTGTTCGCGCTGCTCCTGCTCCCGAACGCCCTGCTGCTCGTCTACCTGTCGCTCCTCTCCTGGCGGATCACGCGCGGCGCGTGGTGGAACGCGCCGTTCACCGGGCTCGACAGCTTTTTGAATGCGCTGGGCGACGAGCGCTTCCTGTGGGCGGTCGGCCGCACGTTCGGCTTCGCCGCCGTCGCGGTGCCGCTGGAGCTCCTGCTCGGCTTCGGGCTGGCGTTGCTCTGCCGTGAGCCGTTCCGCGGCCGTCGCGCCTACACGACGGTGTTCCTCTTGCCGATGATGATCGTGCCCGCGGTCGTCGGTTACGACCTCTCGATGCTCCTCATCGATCAGGGGCCCTTCAACCAGGTGCTGAGCGTGCTCGCCGGCCGTCCGATCACCGTCCGCTGGCTGTCCGACTACACGGCGGCCAAGTTCGCCGTCATCGGCGCCGACGTGTGGCAGTGGACCGCGTTGACCTTCCTGGTCTTCGTCTCCGGGTTGGCCGGGCTCCCTCGGGATCCCATCCGCGCGGCGCGGGTGATGGGCGCCAGCCGCTGGCAGATCTTCTGGCACGTGGAGCTGCCGCTGCTCAAGCCCGTCATCGCCATCGCGGTCGTCCTGCGCTCGATGGAGGCGCTGAAGATCTTCGACTACCCGATGCTCCTGACCCAGGGCGGGCCGGGCAACGCCACCGAGACCATCGCCGTCTACCTGTGGCGGATGGGATGGGAGTTCGCCCGCGTCTCCGACGCGGCCGCCATGTCGCTCATCCTCCTCGTCGTCGTATCGCTCTACATCTTCATCGCGATCCGCGTGCTGCGCCGCGAGCGCCGCCGGCTGGCCGAGGAGGGCGTGCGGTGACGCGGCGGACATGGCTCGGCCTCGCGCGGCACGCGCCGCTGCTCGTGTGGACGGCGATCACGCTGGCGCCCATCTACTGGATGGTGATGACGTCGTTCAAGCACTCGGGCGAGTGGGTGACCTGGCCACCGCGCTGGGTGCCGCACGAGCCGACGCTGATCAACTACGTGAAGGTGCTGACACCGGGCACGTCGACGTTCGAGCTGGGCCGGCAGACGCTGAAGATCCTGAAGCCGCTCTGGGACAGCCTCTTTATCGCCACCACGGCGTCGCTGGTGGCGGTGGTGCTGGGCAGCGCGCTCGCCTACTCGTGGACGCGCTTCGGCACGGGCGGCCGGCGCTACCCCTACAACATCCTGTCGATCCGCATGGTGCCGCCGATCGTGATCGCGGTCCCGTTCGTCGTGTACTACGTGACGCTCCGGCTGCTCGACACCTACACCGGCCTGATCCTCGTGTACCTCGCGACGTCGCTTCCCTACGTCATCTGGATGATGCTCGCCTTCATCGAGGAGGTGCCGGTGGAGCTGGAGCACGCTGCCCGGGTCATGGGCGCCTCGCGCTTCCGCGTCCTCGGGCGCATCGTCCTGCCGCTGACCGCGGCGGGCCTCGTGGTGACGTTCCTCTTCGTCTTCATCCTCAACTGGAGCGAGCTGCTCCTGGCGATGACGCTGACCAACACCGAGGTGTCGACGATCCCGATCACGCTGAACAAGTTCCAGTCGGCCAATGAGGGGCGCGACTACGGGCCGCAGGCCGCCATCGGCACCATCGCGACGCTGCCGGTCATCGTTCTCGGCTTTCTGATCCAGAAGCACCTCGTGCGCGGCTTCTCCTTCGGCCTCCTGCGGAAGTAACGTGGCCGCGGCCCTGCGGAACTAGCGTGGCTGGCGTCAGGCTCGAGGGACTCACCAAGCTCTTCGCGTCGACCCGCGCGGTGGACGCCATCGACCTGGCGGTTCCCGACGGCGAGTTCGTCGTGCTGGTCGGCCCCTCGGGCTGCGGCAAGACGACCACGCTCAACATGATCGCCGGGCTCGAGACGCCCACGGCCGGCGACATCTTCATCGGCGACGCTCGCGTCACCGACTGGGAGCCACGCGACCGCAACCTCGGCATGGTCTTCCAGAGTCTCGCCCTGTTCCCGCACCTGAGCGTCTTCGACAACATCGCGTTCCCGCTGCGGATCAAGAAGGTCCCCGAGGCCGAGGTTAGAGCGCGTGTGCAGGCCGTGGCGGCGACGACGCGCATCGCGCCGCTCCTCGCCAAGCGCCCGGCCACGCTCTCCGGCGGCGAGGCGCAACGGGTGGCGCTCGCCCGCACGATCATCGTCAAGCCGGCGGTGTTCCTCATGGACGAGCCGCTCTCGAGCCTCGACGCCAAGCTGCGCGTGGAGATGCGCACGGAGCTCAAGCGCCTGCACGCCCAGCTCTCGGCCACGTTCGTCTACGTGACCCACGACCAGGCCGAGGCCATGACGATGGCCGATCGGATCGTCGTCATGCACCAGGGCAAGATCCAGCAGGTGGGGCCGCCGCTCCAGATCTACGCCGACCCCACCAACCGCTTCGTGGCCGGCTTCTTCGGCGTTCCGGCCATGAATTTCCTCGACGGCGAGGTCGTCGTCGAGGGCAGTGATCTTCGCTTCCGCGCCGTCGGCCTCCGGCCCAGGCTGGCGGTGCCACGAACGGCGACCCGCGGGCCGGCCACGCTCGGCGTCCGTCCCGAGCACGTGAAGCTCGGCGATGGCCCCGACGCTTCACCCGCGACGGTGAGCCTGATCGAGCCGATGGGCGACGAGACCCTGGTCTTCCTCGACTACGGTGCGCCGGTCTCGCTGGTGGCCAAGGTGGACGCCGAGGACAAGGTGACGGTCGGCGACCGCCGTCCGTTCACGCTCCGCGCCGACCGGCTGACCTTCTTCGACGAAACGGGAGGACGACTCCGATGAAGCGATTTGACGGACAGGTGGTGATCGTCACCGGCGCCGGCCGGGGCATCGGGCTGCGCATCGCCCGGGCGTTCGGGCGCGAAGGCGCGCGGCTGGCGCTGCTCGACATCGACGAGGCGGCCGCCCTGAAGCTGGCCGCCGAGCTGGCGGATGCGAAGGTCGAGGCGCTGGCGCTCAAGACCGACGTCACCATCGGCGACGAGGTGCGCCGCGCCGTGGACGCGGCGGTCAGGCGCTGGCAACGGGTCGACGTCCTGGTCAACAACGCCGGCGGCTTTCCCAAGATCAAGGCGACCGAGGACATCGACGACGAGGAGTGGGAGCAGATCCTCCGCTTCAACCTCTCGAGCACGTTCCTCTGCAGCAAGGCCGTGCTGCCGATCATGAAGCGCCAGCGATCGGGCCGGATCATCAACATGTCGTCGGTCGTGGCCCGCGGGGCGCCGGTCACCGTGACGTCGCACTACGCGGCATCCAAGGCGGCCATCCTCGGCTTCACGCGGCATCTGGCGCGAGAGGTCGGAGGCGATGGCATCACCGTGAACGCGGTGGCGCCGGGCACGGTGGCCACCGAGCGCTGGAAGTCGCTGCGCACGCCGGAACAGATTGAGAAGATCACCGCCAGCATCCCGCTGCGCCGGCCGTCCGAGCCCGAGGAGATCGCGGAGATCGTCCTCTTCCTCGCCTCCGAGCCGGCCGCCTACATCACCGGCGCCACCCTCGATATCAACGGCGGGCTCGTGATGCAGTGAGGCGCGCAGCGGCGCCCTACCGTTCGAAATAGCCGACGAAGCTTACGCAGGTGGTCGGTGGTCGGGCGGCATGCGAACGCGGGCCGACGAGCACCGCTCGCAGCGTGACAGGTGTTCGTTTCGGATGCCAGCGCGGCACGTCACCCTCGCCCAAGCTCGGCCAACTCAGCGCCGTGCTTGGCGTTGCGTCTGGCACTCGCCGTGCACTTTTCCTCGCTCCGGGAGGGTGACATGGCGCGGAAGATCTCCCTCGTGCTGGGCCTGGCGGTCATCGTCGCTGGCTGCTCGCAGCCGCTCACGAGCCAGGAAAAAGGAGCGCTCGTCGGTGGCGCCATCGGCGCCGGCACCGGAGCGATTATCGGAAACCAGGCCGGCCATCCGGGCGCGGGCGCCGTCATCGGCGGCGCCGTCGGCGCCGTCACGGGAGCCGTGATCGCGGATGCCGCGCGGAGGGCCGAGCACGAGGCCGCGTACCCACCGCCGCCGCCGGCTCAAGTGGTCGTCGCCGCGCCTCCCCGCGTCGTCGTGCCGACCGCGCCACACATGGTGTGGGTCCCCGAGTGGGGCGTGTACGTGATGGACGGCCACGACATCGTCTATCACCAGACGTCGTACTATCAGTACTCGAACGGCTACTGGTGGATCTCTCCGTCGTACGCCGGGCCGTGGGCCATCGCGGCGACACCACCACCCACGATCGCGCAGCTTCCACCCGGTAGGCTCCACCACCACCCGGTGCGGAGAGCTTACATGGCGGCGCAAGCGTCGCCGCCGACCGCGCCGATCATCGTGCAAGCGCCGCCCACCGTGATCGTTGCGGCGCCGCCCCAGGCTGCACCGGCGGCCCCGGCCCCTGGGCAAATCTTCCCCGCACCGCGGCCGCACGTGTACGCGCCGGCTCAGCCACCGGCGGTCGTCGTCGTTCAAGCGCCACCGGTCGCCGCCGCCCCGGCTCAGCCGACGGCGCCGCCAGTGGTTCACGGCGCCGTCACGCCAGCTCCGCCAGTCGCCGCTGCTCCTGTCGTCGTCGCACCTCCGGCGGCGACGCCGCCCCAGGTTGCCACGCCTCGCGTCGTCGCCGCGCCGGCGCCGCCGCCGGCGGTCGTCGTGCCGGCTCCCCCACAGACGGAGCGCGCTCCGGCACCGCCGGCGCAGGCGACCCTGGCGACGCCTCCAGCAGCCGGCTCACCGGCACGGCCCCATATGATCTGGGTCGCCGAGTGGGGCGTGCACCTGCTGGAAGGTCAGGACGTCGTCTACTACAACGAGGCCTACTTCTCGTTCTCGGGCGGGCAATGGTCGATCTCGCAATCGCACGCGGGCCCGTGGGCAATCGTCCCGACGCCGCCGCCGGTGATCGCGAAGCTTCCGCCCGGCCAGCTCCATAGCCACCTGCCGCGCGGGCACCACTGCCCGCCTGGTCTTGCCAAGCAGGGGCGCTGCTAGCGAGCGATCGTCAGCGGCCGTTCGGATGCGTCGGAAACAACGACAGTTCTCCCTCTAACCAAAGATCAAGCCTCGTCCAAGTCCACGAAGGCATTCGGGAATTTTTGCTGGAATACCCCTTGCTCTTTCCACTGGGCAAGAAGCAAACAGCGGGCGAGGAGGGGCGAATGGCAGATGCGACGTCCGAGCATCTCTTCGAACCCTGCCCGACATCACCTGAAATACATTGCGTCTGGTGTGGCGTCGCGGAAGCTGCGCATCCCGACGATAGCGCGCTGGACAGAAGTCTCGAGGAGTCCTCTCGAGCGCAGTTGTAGAGAACTGGCGGACCGCCAGACTCAGCACACTTGGGTTGGAGACTCGCCCCTCTCCCGCTCCTGAGCTGATCTGGCGGTCCTGCCAGTCCATTTCTGCCGACTACACGCCCAAGAACCTCTGCTGGATCTCCGGATCGCGCCGCAAGTCATCCGGCGTTCCTTCGAACTGAACCCGGCCCTGGTCCATCACGTAGACACGCTGGGCCAGGGTCAGGGCCACCTCCAGTGCCTGCTCGACGAGCAGAATCGTCGTTCCCCGTCGGTTGATGACGGCAAGGATGTCGGTCAGGCTCTCGACGAGCATCGGCGCCAGGCCCTCGGTGGGCTCATCGACGAGCATGATCGACGGCCGGGCCACCAGCGCCCGCGCGATCGCGAGCATCTGCTGCTCGCCGCCCGAGAGATGGCGGCCTCGATGGGCGATGCGCTCCCGCAGCCGCGGGAAGTACTCGAAGACTTCTTCGGCGCGGTCGGGGCCACCCCCATCGGTCGCGAGCCAGCCGAGCCGGAGATTGTCGAGCACGGTCAGGTTCGGCAGGATCCGTCGCTCCTCGGGAACCCACGCGATCCCGTTACGGGCGATCTGGTGCGTCGGCAATCCCGTCAGGTCCTGGCCGCGCAGCAGGATCCGGCCGCGGCGGGGCTGGGCGATGCCCATGATCGAGCGGAGCGTCGTCGTCTTGCCGGCACCGTTGCGGCCGATGATCGTCACCACCTCGCCCTGGCGCACGGTGAGCGAGATGCCCTGCAGGATGTGGGCTTCGCCGTAGTACGTGTGCACGTCCTCGAGGACGAGCAGGTCACCGGTCATCGGGTCGCCCCCAGGTAGGTCTGCTGGACCAGGGTGTTGGCGCGGATCTCGTCAGGCGAGCCCTCGGCCAGCACCTGGCCCTGATGCAGCACGGTGATGTGGTCGGAGATCCTCATGACGACCTTCATCTTGTGCTCGACCAGGATCACCGTGCGGCCGGTGGCCAGCTCTCGGATGAGCCGCATCGTCTCGTCGGTCTCCTCCGGGCTCATGCCCGCGGTCGGCTCGTCGAGGAGCAGCAGCGCGGGATCGGTGGCCAGCGCGATGCCGATCTCGAGGTGACGCTTCTCGCCGTGTGACAGGTGAGCGGCGAGCCGGCCGGCCTTACGCCCGAGGCCGATCCGCTCCAGCAACGACTCCGCGCGCCGGCGCACGTCGCGCAGGTGCGACGCCTTCGACCAGAAGTCGTACGCGCGGGCGTGCCCCTGCACCGCCACGCGCACGTTCTCGAGCACGGTGAGATGCGGGAACACGTTCGTGATCTGGTAAGACTTGGCCACGCCCAGTCGGGCCACCTGGTGCTGGGGCAACCCGGTGATGTCGCGGCCGTCGAACCAGATGCGGCCGCTCGACGGCCTCATCTCGCCCGAGATCAAGCGGAAGAACGTCGTCTTGCCCGCGCCATTCGGGCCGATGATCGAGCGGAGCTCGCCGCGGCGGACGCTGACGTTGACGCGATCGACGGCGAGGAGGCTGCCGAACGCACGCGTCAGCTGCTCTGTGCGGAGCAGGGCGTCGTCGGGCATGACGAAGAAGGTATGTCATCGCCGTGCAGCGCATCAAGGCCTTACCGGCATGCCGCTTGCTCGATCGGATTCTGGATCAGGTTCACACAAAGCGACGTAACGGCGACAAGAAAGGCAGCGAGACGATGATCCGCAAGCTGGCCTCGGGGAAGTACCGGCTCTTCTCCAGGAAGAAAGATGCTCGCACGGGCAAGCGGCGCAACCTCGGCACGTTCGCCACGCGGGCCGCGGCCGAGCGCCACGAGCGTGCGGTCCAGTTCTTCAAGCGCCACTGAGCTCTTCCAAGCGTCAGCGGGCCATGACTCACTTCTCGGTCCGCACCGGCCCGACGATCTCCCAGAACTTGCGGCTCAGCGCCCAGCGGGCGAGCGGCGACAGCAGCATCAGCACGGCCAGCGTCATCAGGACCGCGGCGATCGGCCGCTCGAAGAAGATGAAGACGTCGCCGCGCGAGAAGATCAGGGCCCGCCGCACCGACGCCTCGAGCTGGGGCCCGAGGATCATCGCCAGCACGAGGGGCGCGGGCTCGAAGTGGAGCTTGCGCAGGACGTAGCCGACCAGGCCGAAGGCGACGGCCACGCCGACGTCGAAGGCGCTGTTGTTGACGCTGTAGGCCCCGACCAGCACGAACACGATGATGAACGGCGCCAGCAGGCCGTACGGCACCTGCAGCAGCCGCACCCACACGCGGATCAGCGGCAGGTTGAGGACGAGCAGCATCACGTTGCCGATGTACATCGAGGCGATGAGGCCCCAGAAGAGCTGGGGCTGCTGAGCGACCAGGAGCGGCCCGGGCCGGATGCCGTGGATGAGCAGGGCCGCGAAGATCAGCGCGATGGATGCGTTGCCCGGGATGCCGAGCGTCAGCAGCGGGATGAACGAGCTGGACGCCGCGCCGTTGTTGGCCGCCTCGGGCGCGGCGACGCCCTCGATGGCGCCCTTGCCGAAGCGCTCGGGGTGCCGGCTGAAGCGCTTCTCGAGGGCGTAGGAGAGGAACGATGAGATGATGGCGCCGCCCCCGGGAAGCACGCCGATGATGAAGCCGAGCAGCGAGCCCCGCGCCATCGGCGCCGCTGCCGCCTTCCACTCCTCGCGCGTGGCCAGCAGCCCGCCGATCTTCGTCGTGATGACCTCGGGCTCTTCCGTCTGCTCGACGTTGGCCAGCACCTCGCCGATGCCGAACAGGCCCATGGCGACGAGGACGAAGTCGAAGCCCTCGCTGAGCTTGAAGATGCCGTAGGTGAAGCGCGGCGTGCCCTGGATCGGATCGAGGCCGACGCTGCCGAGGAGCAGCCCGACGACGGCCATCATCAAGCCCTTCGTCATCGAGGCGCCACCGAGGTAACCGACCATCAGGAGGCCGAGAATCAGCAGGGCCGCGTTCTCGGGCGCGCCGAACTTCAGCGCGAAGCTGGCCAGTGGCGGCGCCAGCAGCATGAGCCCGACGACGCCGATCGTGCCCGCGATGAACGAGCCGACGGCGGCGACGGCCAGCGCGGCGCCCGCCCGTCCCTGGCGCGCCATCTGGTAGCCGTCGAGACACGTCACCACCGAGGCCGCCTCGCCGGGAATGTTGAGCAGGATCGACGTCGTCGAGCCGCCGTACATCGCGCCATAGAAGATGCCGGCGAGCAGGATCACCGCCGACGTCGCCGGAATGCCGTAGGTCACGGGCAGTAGCAGCGCGATCGTGGCCGGTGGCCCGAGGCCGGGCAACACGCCGATGGCGGTGCCGACCAGCGAGCCGACGAAGCAGTAGAAGAGATTCGCCGGGGTGAGCGCGATGGCGAATCCGGACCCGAGGAGGCTCAGGATCTCCATGAGCCCGGCGGCAGCGGCACCTTCAGCCACACGGCGAAGAGCAGGTACGAGCCGCCGGCGGCGAGCAGCGAGACGGCGAGCGCGAGCAGCCAGCGCTGCGGGTGCGTGACCTTCACCATGTAGAGCACGAGGAGGAACGTGGCGATCGGATAGCCGACCCATTCGAGCATCGCCGTGTAGACGGCGAGCGCGGCCACCAGGCCGATCACCTGCCCGATGCGGGTGTCGCCCCGCGCGCCGGCCGCAGCGCGAGCGCGCAGCGCGTGGCCGAGAAGGAGGAGCGAGAGGGCGACGAGGAGGACGGCGAGCCAGAGCGGGAAGAATCCCTCGCCGGGATTCCTCACGGTTCCGATCGGTAACCCCAACGCCTCCCGCAGCGCCAGCGCCGCCACCGCCAGCCCGAGGACGACGGCGCCGATCTCCCGCGTCATCGTCAGGTTGCTACTTCGCGGCGGTGACGACGCGGCCGAAGGCGTCCCACTCCTGCCGCCAGGTCGCCTCGAACTCCTTGCCCGTCTGGAACTGGACGTCGTCGCCGAGCTGTCGGATCTGCTCCAGGAACTGCTTGTCCTCGGCGATCTTCCGGAAGGCGCCCTCGAGCTTGGTCACAGTCGCCGGCGGCAGCCCCTTCGGCCCGACGACGGCGCGCCACATCGTGAAGACCACGTCGACGCCTTCTTCCTTGAGCGTCGGCGTCTGGGGCAGCTCGCGGATGCGCGAGGGGCCGGTCACCGCCAGCGGCCGCAGCTTGCCCGCCGTCACCTGCGGCATGAGCTGCGCCGTGAACGAGAACGTGGCGTCGGCGTGGCCACCGAGGACCGCCAGCGTGGCCGGCCCGCCGCCGTCGAACGGGATGTTGTTGTACTCGACGCCGGCGGCCTTGGCCATCATCCGCATGGGAAAGTCGGCAGCGCCCCACGTCCCCGAGTTGGCGAAGTTGAACTTCCCGGGGTTCTTCTTCATGTAGTCGAGCGCCTCGCGCATCGTCTTCCAGGGCGCCTCGTTCCGCACGGCGAAGACGGGGGGGCTGTAGTTGATGCGGGCGATCGGCGTGAACTGGTCGGGGCCGATGGGCGCCTTCTGCACGAGGGCGAAGATCGTGTTCGGGCCGGTGCCGCCCAGCATGATCGTGTAGCCGTCGGGCTTGGCGCGGATCACGTACTGCGAGCCGACGGCGCCGCCGCCCCCGGGCTTGAGCACGACGAGCAGCGGCTGGCCGAGGTACTGCTGGGCGACGCTGGCGATGGCCCGCGCCGTGAGGTCGTGCGAGCCGCCCGGTCCGTACGGGATCACCAGCTCGATTGGCTTCGTGGGGAAATCCTGGGCTGAGGCCGGCCACGGGCCAGTCAACAGCGCGACGACGACGAGAATGATTTGGATTGCGTACAATGGCATGCCGTTCCTCCGGATTCGCAGAACATTAGAACGCGCGACGCCAGATTTGCAATGCCGGACCGCGTCCCGCGAAGTCGCGACGTGGATCGGGTGAAATGTCGATCGCAGCAGATGATCGCGGCGGGGCACGCCGGGGGAGGCCGAGGGGGGCGTAGCCCCCTTCGCTTGACTGATAGCGACAGCCCGGGTGCCCGTGCCCTGTTCAAAGGAGGCAGCGTGACGATGAAGCCGATCGAGATGGGAATCGTCGGAGTGGGCTGGATCGGGGAGATCCGCGCCAAGGTCTGCGCGGGCCACCCGCTGATCAAGGGCCTGCATCTCTGCGAGATCGACAAGGCCCGGCTCGAGCGTGTGGCCAAGGAGACGGGGGCCCGGACCGCGACGACCGATTATCGTGAGCTGCTGGCCCGCTCCGACATCGACGCCATCATCGTCTCGACCACGCCGGAAACGACCCACTATCCGTTCACGCGCGACTGCCTGATGGCGGGCAAGCACGTGCTGCTCGAGAAGCCCATCGGCCTCGAGCTCAAGCACGCCGACGAGCTGATGCAGCTGGCGCGGGCCCACCGGCTCAAGCTCACCATCGGCTACACCCAGCGGTTCAATCCCCGCTACGCCTACGTCAAGCAGTGCGTGGTGGACGGCACCATCGGCCAGCCGGTGACCGCCCTGGTCAGCCGCAACGTCTCGCGCTCCATCGGTAACAAGATCGGCGGCCGCGTGCACCTCTCGCCCGCGGTCATGGAAGCCACGCACGACATCGACTTCATCCTCTGGTGCATGCAGCCGCGCAAGCCGATCCGCGTGTACTCGCAGAACGCCTACGGCGTGATGAAGAAGGAGCACGGCCTGCCCGACACGCAGTGGATCATGGTCACGATGGACGACGGCACCGCGTTCACCATCGGCGCCGGCTGGGCGCTACCGCCCGGCTATCCGCACTTCTCCTCGGCCACCATCGAGTTCATCGCGACCGAAGGCGCCGTGCTGGTGGACGACTCGCACCGCGACGTCATCCTCAACACGATGAAGAATCGGATGGTGCTGCCGCTCAGCACGATGCCCGGCGAGCAGGTGGGCCACGTCTACCAGGGGCCGATGGCGGCCGAGACCATCCACTTCATCGAAGCGGTGGCCGGCGACCGCCCGGTCCTGGTCACGCCCGAGGAGGCGCGGCTGGTCATGGAAGTCACGCTGGCCGCCGACCTCTCGGCCGAGCGCAACGCGCCGGTGAGCCTGCCGCTGGACTGAGCGCGGCTACTTCGCCGCCGGGTCGTACACCTCGTTGACGTTGACGCCCTCGTGGGGGCCGCCACCGCCGGCGACGTTCGATCCGCTGATCGCGTACATCTTGCCGCCGATTTCGCCGACGGCCAGGCCGTGCCGCGGCGTCGGCATCGGCGGCAGCCGCTCCCACGCGTTGGTCTTCGGGTCGTACGCTTCGTGCGTCTTGTAGGTGCCGACCAGGTCATTGAGGTACGCCTCGCCGCCGAGCACGTGGATGCGGCCGTTCAGCACGGCCACGCCCACGCCGCTGCGCGGTGTCGGCATGCCGAGCACGGACGCCCAGGTGTCCTTGGCGATGTCGTAGACCTCGTTGGTGCTCACGTTGTTGCTGAGCCCGATGATGAAGGTCGAGCCGATGCGGCCGCCCACGACGTAGATCTTCCCGTCGATCAGCGCGGCGCCGTGGTGGTTGCGCGCGGTCAACATCGGGCGGGCCAGCGTCCACGTGTTCGTCTCGGTGTCGTAGACCTCGTTCGTGGCCACGTTCTCAACGGGGACCGACGGGCGCAGCTCGGGCGTCGAGTAGCTCGGATTCCGGGCGCCGCCGATCGCGTAGATCTTGGTCCCGATCGCCGTGGCCGATAGTGCGCCGCGAGGTGTCGGGACGGGCGTGCCCTTCGACCACGCGTTGGCCGCGGTGTCGTAGATCCACACCGAATTCGAGGGCACCCAGGCCGGCAGCCCGCCGCCCGCCGGCCGCGCGATCGTGAAGCCGCCGATCGAGTAGAGCTTGCCGCCGACGGCCGCGAAGCCCGGATGGTGGATGCCTTCCGGGATCGAGGCGAGTCGCTTCCACTCGCTGGTCGCGGGATCGAAGCTCCACAGCATCATCTTCGGTTCCCAGCTCGGGAACGCGCCGAGACCGCCGAGCACGTACATCTTGCCGCCGGCGGCCGTGCCGTAGACTTCCTCTTCGCCCTGCGGGATCGGCTTGAGCTGACTCCATTTGCCCTGGGCCAGCGCCGGCCCGGCCACGAGCAGCACCGTCATCACGAGAACGAGGCCCAGCGTGACTCGAACGCCCATATGAGTCCCCCTCCGCTTCATGTGGCTCAGTCGCCGGTCGGCATCACGCCGGCGCCTTCGATCATGAGAATGACGGTGCGCTCCGGGGCGCGCGTGCGATGCATGACCCCCTTCGGCACCGTGAAACCTTGCCGCGGCCCGAGCTCGACCGTCCGCCCCTCGAGATCGATGACCCATCGTCCCTCGATCACGTAGAAGAACTCGTCCTCGTGGTCGTGCTTGTGCCAGTGGAATTCACCCTGCATCACGCCGAGGCGCACGACGCAGTCGTTCACGCGACAGAGCGTCTGGTTGTACCAGCCGTCCTGGCAGCCATCGACGAGCTTCTGGATGTCGACGAGCTGGAGCGAAGCGAACAACGTGTCGAGATGGATGGCGTAGGGTTGCGAAGCCATCGCGGTCCTCCGTCAGACGCTAGAGCTTGATCTCCAGGACGTAGAGTCCGCCGATCATGCGGTCGACGGCGTACGTGATGCCGCGCTCGTCGATCATGACGTCGTTGATCTGGATGGCCTTCGTCGGCGATTTCCGCGGTGCCGGCGGGACGAACCAGGCGGCCTCGCGGGGATGGAACGGATCGGCGAGGTCGAAGGCGCGCACGCCACCGTTGAAGAACGTCCCCACGACGAAGCGCTCCGAGGACCACATCCCGGGATCGTTCTCGTGCAGGTTGTGAGCGCCGAAGCGTCCGCCGCGCTTGGCGAAGAGCTTGACCGGCGGCAGCGGGCACGTGCTGATGGGCACCAGCTTGCCGTCCGTATGCGCGTCCACGATCCACACGAGCTTGGGCCAGTCCTTGCCGGCGTCCTTGGTCGCCTCGTCGCTGACGACCAGCAGGCCGCGCTCGAACAGCGGCACCACGGTGTGGCAGAAGCCGGGGAACGGCGGATGGTAATCCCAGCGGCTCACCATCTTCGGATGCGTCTTGTCCGAGATGTCGAGGACGATCGCGCCGCCGTCGAGATAGCCGAGATAGGCTCGGTCGGGGCGCTGAGGATAGACGTTCGTGTTGTGGGCGCGATAGCCCGTGTCGAACGTGGGATGCCGGGGCAGCGGTGGCTCGGCGTCGCCCTCGCGCGTGCCCGGCAGCCACCAGCGGCCGATCTCGACCGGCCGCGACGGCCGGCGCACGTCGACGATGCGGTAGAACTGATCGTCGCGCCGGTTGCGCGGCGTGAAGTCGGCCGCGCCCGAGCTGCAGTGGACGTACTCGCCGTCCACCCACCACAGGTGATGCACGCCGCGCGAGGTCGCGCCCGACGCGTCGAAGAGCGACACGCTGCGGGGCTTGGCCGGATCAGCGACGTCGAAGATCTCGAATCCCGCGGGTTTGAGATCTGGCGCGCTCGTCTGGTACGCCACCACGAGCAGGTCGCCGACCAGATCCAGCGAGTTGGAGCGCATCCGGTTGTGAGGAAGGTCGGTCTGCGTGATCAGCGCCGGCTTCTTGGGATTGGTGACGTCGACGGCCGTGACGTTCTTCGGCGCCGACTCGTGGGCGATCCACAGGACGCGCCGGCCGTCGCGGCAGCGCTGGATGGCCATGCCCTCGCCGCAATTGCCGAAGCCGTCGAGGGGATGGTGGGCGAGGAGGCGGACGTTGCGCGAGCTTTGAGCTGTCATGGCGGGCGCATGCTACGGCAAAACACGATGGGGGGGTAGAGGCGTGCCAAACCACGACCAATGAGCCAACAGCCGTCCTTGCCGGGCATCTCGAGATCGCTGATGAGCACGTCCAGTCGTCGATCACGTCGCCGACTTTGACGTTCGCGAGCGCTTCGGGCGGTCTCCCGACGTAGATGATCCCTTCTGCGGTCCATCCCCAAGACTTGTCCCGTGACCTCTTGACAGAGCGTTCCTGGGGTACCTCGAGGGAAGGTGGGATCACGGATGACATCAAGGCCGAGACAGAGCCAGGACCGCGAGCTTTCCCCAGCGCACACTCAACGCTCTCGCCCGCGGGCTTCCTCGGCGACGCTTGCGCTCCCAATCGCGGAGGCCGGGTGAGATCTGATGCCGCGGGAACCCATGTCTGTCTCCGGCGGCAGTCGATACATCCCGCCCCAAGTAGGAAGCCACATCAGCATCAGCAGCACGAGGGCGAACACGTCCTTGGGGCATTCGGACATGTGTCGTCGCCTTTCTCTCGTCACGGGAAACCTACGAACACGTCACGGTTCTGCATCTAGTCGGCGTCATCCACAGCCTGCCTGTCGGCACCCTCAGCGGCAACCTCCGACCCTCGCATCAAACGGCGCAGCGGTAAGACTCCGCCTTCCCACAGCTGCACAGTGGCTTCGAACTCACGGAGGGGCCCCACCAGCGCCTCTACTTGAGATAAATCCGCCCCAGTTCATGAAGGGGAACTGCCCGCTGCGGCTCGCAGCCGTCTCACCTGCTTGGCTTTCTGCAGCCAGGGGAGCGCCTCGTCGAGCCTCTCCCGCTCCATCAGGTAGACTCCGATGTCGTTATACGGCGTGCCGAACTCCGGGTTGATCTCCTCTTGCCATAGCTTCGTCGCTTGCCTCAAAGGCTCTCGTCCGTCCATTTTCAGCGTCCCCCCGTCACCTGCACCGGGACCCTCCGGGGCCGTGCCGGTCGACACCGGCACGGCCCCGGTCCCGACCGGCCTCGATCATGCGGCCTTGACTTCGATCGTCCTCGGCGTCGCGGCTCGCGGCGCGGGGACCCTCACCTCGAGCATGCCGTTCGCGGACTTCGCCTCCACTTGGGCGACGTCGACGCCCTCGGGGAGCGCGAAGCTCCTCTGGAACGCACCGTACGCGACCTCGCGGACGAAGTAGTCCTTGCCCGTGGAGTCGTGGTCGGCCTTGCGCTCACCCTTGACGGTGAGGACGTTGTCCATCAAGGACACCGCGACATCCTTCGGATCCACGCCCGCCAGGGAGAACTGCATGACGTAGGTGCCGTCCTCGATCCGCCCCTCCACGGCGGGGAGCAACGGGGCACGCTGAGCGGCTTCATCCCTGGTGCCGTAGAAGAACCTCTCGAATAGGTCGTCGGCCTCGTGGTGGAGGTGGAACTGCCGGGTCGGGGACCAGTGAAGCATGGTGTTCATGGTGCTCTCCTTCCGAATATCTTAGCGTATCCCACTAAGATAATCTTACGTTATATATGTAATAACATATTATATAATTAATGTCAATTACGAGTAGTAGGCCTGTGCCATTTGGGGCCCGGGCTACGACTTGCTGCGGAGGTAGCGGCAGCTTACACGGCCCCAGCTAGGATCGCCGTCACCAAAAGAGCGCCTAAGGAGCCTTGCAGGGTAGGATCACCATTCATACGTCATCCGGGGCTCGGAGTGACCGGCGAACGTCAGCGTGAACAGGGCCGGCGGCCCAACGGGCCGCATTGCTGAGGCGTCGCCAGCCGTGACGGTGCCACACGGCCCCGTCGACGCGCTGCTTGCGGAGCTCCACGCCTCACGCCGAGGCTTGACCGCCGACGAGGCGCGCCGGAGGCTCGGCGAGGTCGGGCCGAACGAGCCTGCGCGAGCGCCGCGCACGGCCGGCCTCGTCCAGATCCTCCTGCTTCTGGCGAATCCGTTAGTCATCATCCTCCTGATCGCGAGCCTCGCCTCCGCCGTGCTCGGCGAGCGGGTCAACGCCTCCATCATCGTCCTCATGGTGGCGCTGAGTGTGGCGCTCAACTTCGTTCAGACCTATCGCTCCCATCGCGTGGCGGAGCGGCTGCGTGACGCCGTGGCGCCGACGGCAACCGCCCTCCGCGACGGAACCTGGAGCGAGATTCGACGGCGCGAGCTGGTCCCCGGGGACATCGTCCGACTGGCGGCCGGCGATCGCGTTCCTGCCGACGCCCGTCTGCTCGAGGCCCGTGACCTCCACGTCCAGCAGGCCGCACTCACGGGCGAGTCGATGCCGGCCGAGAAGGACGCGGGCGACATCGAGGTCGCCCCGCGTCAGCCGGCGGATGCACGCAACGTCGTCTTCCTCGGCACATCGGTCGTGAGCGGGACGGCGACGGCGCTGGTCGTCGCGACGGGGCCCGCGACCGCGTTTGGCGACATTGCCGCGCGCCTGTCGATGCGTCCGCCCGAGACGGAGTTCGAGCGCGGCACCCGCCAGTTCGCGCTCCTCATCATGCGCACGGTGTTCTTCCTCGTTCTCTTCGTGCTTCTGGCCGGCGCGCTCCTGCATCACGCGTTTCTCGAATCGCTGCTCTTCGCGGTGGCGCTCGCGGTGGGCCTGACGCCCGAGTTCCTGCCCATGATCAGCGCCGTCACCCTCTCTCGCGGAGCCGCGCACATGGCGCGCCAGAAGGTGATCGTCAAGCATCTCGAGGCGATCGAGAACTTCGGCAGCATGGACGTTCTCTGCAGTGACAAGACCGGCACGCTCACGAGCGGAGACATGATGCTCGACCGGCACCTTGACCCGTTCGGCCAGGTATCGGAGCGGCCGTTTACCCTCGCCTATGTCAACAGCTCCCACCAAACTGGCATCAAGAGTCCCCTCGACGAGGCGATTCTCAAGCGCGGCGGGGCCGGCATCAGCGGATACCGAAAGATCGACGAGATCCCGTTCGACTTCGAGCGCCGGCGCCTCTCCGTCGTCGTCGAGAACAGCGGCGGGCGCCTGCTGATCACGAAAGGGGCTCCGGAGGGCGTCATCGCCTGCTGCACGACATACGAGGTCGACGATCGCCGGGCCGCGCTCGATGAGGCGACGCGGGCGCGCTGCGAAGCGACCTACCGCGAGTTGAGCGCTCAAGGATCTCGGGTCTTGGCCGTCGCCTACGCGGTGGCGCCGCTCCAGGCCATGTATTCTGCCCGCGACGAGTGTGAGCTCGTGCTCGCCGGCTTCGTAACCTTCTTCGATCCGCCGATGGAAGGCGTCGCCGAGACGCTCCGCGCGCTCCGCCGCGACGGCGTCGTGGTGAAGATCCTCACCGGCGACAACGAGCTTGTCGCCCAGCACGTCTGCGGTCAGGTAGGCCTCGACAGTGCCCGCATCGTCGGTGGCGACGAGATCGAGCGCATGACCGACAGTGCTCTCGCTGCGGTGGCTGAGCACACGACCGTCTTCGCCCGCGTTTCACCCGCGCAGAAAAACCGGATCATCCTCGCGCTCAAGAGTCGCAATCACGTCGTCGGCTTCCTGGGCGACGGCATCAACGACGCGCCCTCCATCCACACGGCGGACGTCGGCGTGTCCGTCGCGACCGCCGTCGACGTCGCCAAGGACGCGGCCGACATCATCCTGCTTGAACGCGACCTGGACGTCCTCCACGCCGGAATTCTCGAGGGCCGGCGGGCCTTCGGCAACGTGATGAAGTACCTGCTGATGGGGACGAGCTCGAACTTCGGCAACATGTTCAGCATGGCGGGCGCGTTCCTCTTCCTGCCGTTCCTGCCGATGCTGCCCACGCAAATATTACTGAACAATTTCCTCTACGATCTCGCCCAGATCACGATCCCCTCCGACAATGTCGACGATGCCTTCATCCGGACCCCGCAGCGGTGGAACATCGGAATTATCCAGAGGTTCATGGTGGTGATCGGGCCTATCAGCTCGATCTACGACTTCCTCACGTTTGGAGTGCTGCTGTGGGTCTTCCGGGCCTCCGAGGCGCTGTTCCAGACGGGCTGGTTCGTCGAGTCGCTCGCGACGCAGACGCTCGTCCTCTTCGTCATCCGGACCGCCGGCAGTCCCTTGCGCAGTCGGCCGAGCCTCCCGCTGGCGGTGACCACGGTGCTCGTGGTGCTGATCGGCGTGATCTTGCCCTTCACGCCGCTGGCCGCTACGCTCGGCCTCGTGCCACTCCCGGGCGCGTACTTCGTGTTTCTCGGCGGAGTCACCATGACCTATCTCGTCCTTGTCGAGGTGGTCAAACGCCGACTGATGCGCAAACTGCTCGGCATGGGCCCCGCAACACCTGCGACGGAATCAGTCACGCCAGCAACGTAGGTCCCCCCTCATCCAGGAAGGCACCATCGTGGAGGACAGGAAATGGCCACGGACGCCGGGATTCAGAAGTTCGTGCAGCATCACCACGGCTTCATCCCGAAAACGGGGTGGATCGCTCATGTCAAGGAGGTTCATGGCGTACCGACGCTGCGTGGGGCGAACCGGGCCCGTCGTGATCGTGACATCGAGCCGTGCCCGTCCGAAAAGCGTGAGGCGATCGAAGAGGCGCTTCGGCATTTCCGCATGATTTGACGGCGGCCGGCGTCTGGTTCAAAAGCTTGGTCCTTTCGCGCCCCCCGGCGTAGTCGCGCCTGGCGCGCTCGAGTTCCTCGACGAGCTCGCGGCGCTCCGCGAGGAGGCGCCTCGCTTCCTGAGCGCGCGTGAGGAGGAGCGCGCCGAACCTGAGCTGGTGGCGCAAGCGCCCTGTGCCCACCAGATACCGATACGCGATCAGACCCCCGAGCGGGAGTGAAAGGAAGAAGGCGAGCGCCCAGCGGAGACCGCCCGCCCACCCGACGAGCGACGTCTCGAGCGACCAGAAGAGCGGGAACGCGGCGACACTCGCGAGGAGCCGGATGGTCGCGTAGTCCGTCTGCCTGCGTGACATCCGCCGCGCGAGCCACCCGGGTAGGTAGTACGGCAGAAAGTTCACCGCCGCACCGTAGGCGAAGAGCGGGAGGCTCACGATCGTCTGCCATGACCGTGCAACCCGCTGCCGCTCCGCCGTGCGCTCGAGGCGAGTCCGCACCGCCTCGTCACGGAGCCGGTGGGCGGCAAGTCCGGCGTGATAACCAAGAATCCGCTGCCAGAGCCGCTCGATGCGTTCCGGATCCCGTTCGCGAAGGTGCTCGACCGCGTCCGCGAACGACCCGGAGAGCTGGAACGGGTCGATCTGCCGATCCGAGAGCCTGCGCTCCTCCCACAGCTCATGCTCGAGCTCGCCGCGATAGATCGCCTCCACGGCGCGAGCGAGCGCCGCCGTGTCGATGCGCTCGACGTGGACGACCTCGCGCTCCATCGCCCGCTGGATCGCCGTCGTGAGCGTATGCAGCGCCTTCGCCGGCTCCTCGCGGTAGAGGGCGAGGTACGACGAGAGGTCGACCGGCTCGCCGAAAGAGACGAGGACGCGCCCGCGGAACCTCTTACGGGCCTCGAAACTGAGCCCTACCGCCACGACCGTGAGGCGCTCCGGAGCGTGCGCTTCATAACCGAGCGCGATCCGCGCCGCGCCCGTCTTGATCCGCTGCACGTGCGCCTCCGCGCGGGTGGCGCCTTCGGGATAGATGGCGATGAGCCTCCCGCGGCCGAATGCCTCGTCGCACGCCGCGAACATCTCCATGTTGCGATCCATCTTGTCCGGGTCGTCCGCCTTCCGGTAGACGGGAATCACCCCCAACGCGACGAGGAACCGCGCGATGAGCGGGTTCCGGAAGAGCGCGGCGGTGGCGAGGTAGTGCACCTTCCGCGGGAGGACTGACCCCACGAGCAGCGAGTCGATCAGGTTGTTCGGATGGTTGATGCAGAGCAGCACCGGACCCATCGACGGTACCCGCTCGGGGTGCCGGACCTCGACGCGCTCGAAGAAAAACCAGATCCAGAACCGCGCGATCACCCTCACGACGGCGTAGAAGGGGTCCACTATTCGCTCGTCCTTCGACCCGGCGATACGTCGCCGTCCCGAGCGCTCAGGGCGGCGGCGAATGGCCGGTTCCTGTCCAGACGCTCCTTCCCGACGCGACGATGCCATCGCCACACCCCGACGACCAGCATCGCCGCTAGCGCCAGGAGGCCTGCGAGACCGAGCCAACGCTCTGCCCGGTGCACATCGGCCATGATGGCTTTGATCTGATCCGTGAAGAAGTAAGCCAACCCGAACGCCAACGGGACGCCGAGTACGGCGGCGCCCGCGTCCGCCACCACGAACTTCCAGAACGGGACGCTCGCACTGCCCGCGGTCAGAAACGCGGCGGCGCGGAGTCCCATGACGTGCCGCGCCGTGACGACGGTCTTCAGTGCATGCCGTCGATACGCTGCCTTCAGCCACTGCGACCGCGCGGGCGACAGTACGAGCCGGACCAGTCGCCAGTTGAGGACCTGCTCACCCCAGTGCCGGCCGACCCAGTAGAGCACCATGTCGCCGGATAGCACCCCCAGCAGGCAGACGGGCAGCGCAAGCCACCACCGGACGATACCCTCGTGGCTCAACACGGCGGCCGCGATGATCGGCATTTCCTCTGGGATTGGCACTCCCAGGCTCCCGAGCAGGAGCACGGCGAAAATGCCCAGGTACGTAGAGTTGTCGACGAACTCTTGAAGTGCCTCCACGGCGTCCTCGGGTCCAACGGGATGCGAACGCATGTTCGCAGACCAGCACCATGATCGACCGCCCTAAGAGCCGAAATCTAATCCGGACCGCGCGCCTCCAGCACCGAGACCACGGACACTTCGACGACGTCCGCGGAGGGCTCGCGATAGCTCCCGGTGTAGCCGATCGAGCCGGCCGGCGGAGTCGTCCGCGCCCGCCAGCCGGACTCGTCTCCTTCTGACCGCGAACGGCTCGCGGTTCGCTGGGCGAACTGCTCGGCCTCCGCGGCCGCGTTGAGCGACTCGAGAAGCCGTTCGATGGCGAGACTGTTGAGCGCGGCGTACTCCTCGAGCGTCAGCCCGGGATAGGTCGCGTAGAGCTGCCCCGGGCGGGCGACGTAGAGAGGTCCCCCCTGGAGGAAGATTGGGCCCGTGCTCGGATAGCGGGTGATCGTCTCGTCCACCCCGGACCTTGGCTTCAGCATCCAAGTCCTCTCACCGCTCAGCCTCCGTGGACTTCAGGAGCGCGGCGAGATCCGCGTGCTCCCGCGATTCGGCGACCAGCGCATGGCCAGCTTCATGGTAGGCGACGCTCGTCTTGCCCCCGCCGTGACGTTCTCCTTCGTCGGTGCTCACTGGCGCCGCCAGCGACGTCGGCGGCACCGGTGTCGTCAGGGCTGGCGCGGGCTGCGCGCAGCCCACGACCACCGCCGCGACCGTCGCCCACGCCGTCGCTGCAACCCACTTGACCACTGCGTCACTCCGGCCGCGTTCCCACGTCCGGGCGGTCGGCTGCTCGCGGCGGCTCGGCTGGGGCGCCCGGCTGGTGTTCAATCGGCGCGGCTCCGCCGCTTATGAACCGCCGTGGCCTCACTCGCGACGCTGGCGAGCAGCGCCTGGTCGCCGCCCCGCTTCAGCCCGTGTTCGATGAGGGCCCGGAAGACGATCTGCAGGCTGACGGGCAGCTTGAGCGCGATCATCGCCTTACCGGCAAACACCCGGGCCCGATCAACGATCTCCTGGGGCAGGATGAGGAGGACTCGGCTCTTGCTTTTCATATATAACTCCCATTTGTTATATAGCATATGTAGTGATATAGTTCAACGCGCAGAACAAGGCGACGCACGATGAATGCTGTGATGTTCTCGACGTGGATCGCGATGGGCCTGCTCACGGGGTGGCTGGCCAACATCGTGATGAAGGACGGAGGCCACGGGTTGGTCCGGGACCTCGTTCTCGGCGTGATCGGGAGCATCTGGTACACGCATGCCTGAGAGCGTCAAGGGAGCACGCACAACACCGACGGACAATGGGCCACCGCGGCTCAGTGAGTGAGGATCCCCATGAAGCGCACGCGCGAGATCATCATCAAGCTCGCTGGGCTCACCCGTCGGGCCGGAAACCCCGTGGCGGCCGAAAGGACGTCGCGCGATGGATGAGCACCGTTGCGGACACGACGAGGCGCAGCAGGTCAATTCGTCCCGGTCGTACGAGCCCTCCGTCGATCATCGTGACGCGATGGCGGCCAGCCCTGCCTGCGCCGGCATGTTCGTCTCTCGCGTCTACCTGCGTCCGGGGATCGGCTGGGCATGGACAATCTGCCCCGCATGCGCCCACACGACGAAAGAAGTGAAGGTAGCCGCCTGATGGCGGCCGGCCGCTATTGGACGTTGGTCCAGTAGGCACGTCACCCTCACTGCGGTAGTTCTTCAGGAGTGCCCCCTCGGGTAGCATCCTGACAACGGACCGTTCGAGGAGGAGAGAGGACGCATGGACAAAACACGGATCAATCTCGCCAATCCTCAGGAGTTGCTCGAGCTCCCAGGACTTCATGAAGCGGCTGGTGACGCGATAGTTCGTCATCGCGGCCAACATGGCCCCATCGGAGACGCGATCGAACTGACGCAGATCCTGGGACCCGAGAT